>DATGFU010000477.1:0-5967 GCA_035308865.1 Allostellaceae bacterium
CATGCATCCCCTCGCCCGGCCGCCAGAGATTCACCGCCGCCAGCGCCAGCACGAGCGCCGCCAGCGTCACCGCCGCGAAATAGAGCAGCGCCTTGACCGCCACGCGGCCCGTCCGGCCGAGATCGTTCATCCCGCCGACGCCATGGACCACGGTGCAGAAGATCACCGGCGGCACCAGCAGCCGCACCAGCTGGATGAAGAGATCGCCGAGCGGCTTCGCCGCCGCCCCCAGATCCGGCCGCGCTACGCCCAGCAGGATGCCGGCAACGGTGGCGACCGCCACCTGGAACCAGAGCTGGGCGATGAGGCGGCGGAGCCCTTGCGCCGGCCTCGACTGCACGCTGGCTGCGTCGACAGTCACGCCGCTGCCACGGCGTTGACCCGGAGTTCGACACCCAGCGCCCGGCTGACGACGCCGAGGATCACCGCGAGATTGTCCATGGTCGGGTTGCCCCGCTTCGAGAGCATGCGATGCAGGCTCTTGGCCGGCTTCTCGGTCTCCGCCGCGAGGCCCTCGAACCCGACCGTCGCATTGACGAGATCGCGGAGCACGAGACGCGCCGTGTCCGGCTCCCCGTTCAGAAAGAGCGTCGCCGCCTCGTCGAGCAGCGCCCGGGCAAAGTCGGGATCCCGGTGCATGCGCTCGACGACTGTCTGTCGGAACTGCCGCGTCAATGCCATGGCCGTCACCTTCTTCCCTTGGGCGTGGCGGCAGACGCCTTACGCGCCTTGTGCTCCGCCCACATCGCCCTCGCCCGCTCGATATCGTCCTGCTGCCGCCGCTTAGTCCCGCCGCCCAGGAGAATAACGACCGTCGTTCCGTCCTTGGCCAGATAGATCCGGTAGCCGGGACCCCAATCGATCCTGTACTCGCCGATCACACCGATCCATTTCACACTCGACGCATTGCCGAGTTCGAGGCGGAGCACCGCCGTCGCGACCTTGGCCGCGGCTTGGCCTTGCAGCCCATCGAACCACCGTCTGAAAGGGCTGGTGCCATCCTCCCGGATATATTCGACAATATCCATTCCGTCTAGATAGTAACATATATGGTACCATCAGGCAAGCCAGCTGGCCGCCGTTGCAGATCGCGCCGCTCGGCGCGACAGTGCCGCGCAATCGACGAGCGAGGGAGGCTGCAACATGACCGCGACGATCGAGGCGAACGGGCTGCGGTTCGACATGTTCAGCGGCGAGGAGCGGTTCCTCGCGCCCAACGCCGTGCTGGTCTCCGGGCGGCACGATGCGGTGCTGGTGGATTGCGGCTTCGTGCGCCCGGATGTCGAGCGTCTGGTCGCGATGGTCCGCGGCACCGGCAAGCGGCTGCGCGCGGTGCTGATCACCCACGCCCATCCCGACCATTACGGCGGCACCAACGCCTTCGCGGAGGCCTTCCCGGATGCGCCGATCCTGGCGCGGCAGGGCGTGCTGGACGGGATCGCGGAATGGCCGGCCAAGCGCCTGCACTGGCAGGACATGTTCGGCGAGAAGCTGCCGTGGGATCTCGTCTATCCCAGGCCGCTGCGCGGCAAGACGCTGTTCCTCGAGGACCGCGAGATCCTGATCGTCGACCTGCCGATCTGCGAGACCGTGCATGCGACAGCCTTCTACGTGCCGTCGGCGCGGGCGCTGATCGCCGGCGACCTGATCCATAACCGCTATCATTTCTACATGGCCGACACGAACAACCCGACCTCGTGGATCGCCGCGATCGAGCTGACGCGCGGCCTCGGACCGATCGACCATGTCTTTCCCGGCCACGGCGCCGCCGGCGGGCCGGAACTCTTCGCCGAGTGCATCGCCTGGCTGGAGGATTACTGGCGGGCCGCCGCGCCGGGCGTGCGCTTCACCGAGATCGCCCGCGAGATGATGCGGCTCTACCCCGATCACGGGCTCGCGCTGCTGCTGTGGCTGAGCCGCGGGCCGGGGTTCGGAACGTGCGGGGCGAAGGAGCTGGGGGTGCCGGCGGAGCTGCTGGGAGGGTGATTGCACCGGATGTTGCGCGAGAGATAGACGGTGTCCTCCGCGCCTCCCACGCATTGGCAACTGTTGCCAAACTCGCTATCTTTCGAGGGAAGCAACGAGACGAAGCCGATGCCGACCCGCAACATCAGCCTGACGCCCGAGCAGGACGCATTCATCGACGAGATGCTGGAGACAGGCGAATACCGCAACGCCAGCGAGGCCATGCGCGACGCCATCCGCGCGCTGCGGCAGCGTCGTGAAGAGGAATCCCTCAAGCTCGACCGGTTGCGCTTGTCGATCGAACGAGGCATCGCGGCGCTCGAACGCGGCGACTACGCCGAACTCCGCGACGAGGAC
Organism: Allostellaceae bacterium; assembly: GCA_035308865.1. Lineage (GTDB taxonomy): Bacteria > Pseudomonadota > Alphaproteobacteria > ATCC43930 > CGMCC-115725 > DATGFU01. The sequence goes on from DATGFU010000477.1 coordinate 2,323, forward strand.
CTCGACGCCTATCTCGACGATCTGGCAGAGGCACCGGATCGCTGATCGCGCATGGCGCGATATCGGCTTGCCGAGCCGGCCAAGGCCGATATCTCTGCGATCCTGAGGCAGAGCGAAGCGCTTCATGGGCGGGCGGCCCGTATCCGCTATCGCGCCTGCCTCACCGCCGCGATGCGGCGCGTCGCGGCCGATCCCGAGGGGCCGTCGACCGTTGATCGCCGGGAGCTTGCTCCGGGCATCCGCAGCTTTCACATACGCCACAGCCGGGACGAGAGCCGGGAAGCTCCCGTCGCACACCCGGTACACGTGATCTTCTATCGTGTGCGGGATCCGCCGACGGTCGAGATCGTCCGCGTGCTGCACGACCGCATGGAACCGCGTCGGCATGTCGGCGTGGCGCCGCATGCCTGACACAGCCGGAGTTAGTTGAAGATGGCGGCGCCAATATTCTCCCCTTTCGTTCGGTGTCGTTCGGCGGTGTCGTCCGGCGTATCAGCACCAGCGGGTCGCCAATCGCGGGAACCAAATCAAGCCGGCGGAAGCGCCTGCAGAAGCAGCGGGAGCAACAGCGGCACCTCCTCGGAAACCGCCTTCCAGACGATCGCCTTGTCCACATCGAAATAGGCGTGCACGAGACGGTTGCTCATGCCGATGATCTCGACGGCACGCACCAGGGCGAATACCAGCATCTCGTCTGCATCGAGATCGGCTGGGCCGCGCCCGGCGATGAACCGCCGCGCCGCCCGGGCCGCGTCGATCATGTGACGCAGGCGGGCGTCGTCCTCAGGCGGCATAGAGCGGCTCGGCCATGCGGACCACCTCGTCGCGGAAATACCGGCTCAATTCCGCCGGCGTGCGCAGATCGGCCTTTCGCCCGCCGAGCATCGCCGACAACTCGATTTCCATCCCGGCCATCGCAAGCAAGCCGGGGATTTGCCCGGGATCGAACTCGACCAGCAGGTCAACGTCGCTGTCCGGCCGCGCCGTGCCCTTCAGTGTCGAGCCGAACAGCGACAGCCGCCGGATGTGATGGCGCCGGCAGAAATCGGCGAGCACCGCTTCATCCGGAAATGCGTACCTGGCCATCCATCGGGTTCCCTCGCGAGTTCGGCCCACCATAGGCCGAAACCACCCCGGCCGCCTCGAAAACCGGTGAATTCAAGCCGCCATCAGCCCAACCCGCGAACCCAACGGACGGCTGCGCGGGGGTGATCGAGGCTCTCGGGGACGGATAGACCCTCACCCGCCTCGCTACGCTCGGCACCCTCATCCGCGGTGCGGGAGAGGGGTTTCCCCTACTCCTCGTTCTCCGTCCGCGCCTTGTGGCCCAGATACCCGCCGTGGTGCCGCAGCCCGTAATCCCGCCGCGTGATCCCCTTCTCCTCCATCAGCACCAGCGCCAGCGCGTCGCCGATGGCGGCCATGACGGCCATGCTGGCGGACGGGGTCAGCTCCAGCGGGCAGGGCTCGCGGATCACGCCCATGTCCAGCACGATGTCGCAGAGCTGGCGCAGCGTGGTCTCGGGATGCGAGGTGATGCCGATCACCATGGCGTCGGTCAGGTGCCGGCTGAGCTCGATCAGCTCCAGCACCTCGCGGGTCTTGCCGCTGGTTGAGAAGGCGACGATCACGTCGCCGTGGGCGATCAGGCCGAGATCGCCGTGGGCGGCCTCGGCGGGGTGGACGAAGACGGCGGGCGTGCCGGTCGAGCACAGCACGGCGGAGAATTTCTGGGCGACGTAGCCGGCCTTGCCGATGCCGGTGGTGACCACCTTGCCGCGGCAGCGGTGGAGCGCCTCCAGCGCCGCCTCGTAGGCGTCGGTCACCTCGACGGCGGCGATCGCCGCGGCCTCGGCGTCGAGGATGCGGCGGATGCGGTTCTGGAGCTCGGTCATGTCAAGCCGGCTCGCGCTGGTCGCGCCGCGGCCGAAGGCGGCGCCGTGCCCCCTCCCCCTACCCCCCTCCCGCGAGGGGAGGGGGAACGAAGCGGCCCGATCTCTCCCCCTCCCCGCGCGGGAGGGGGCAGGGGGGAGGGGGTGCCACGCATCGGCAACCGTGGCTTGGTCAATAGCATCTTGCTCAATGCCGGAAATGGCGCATGCCGGTGAAGACCATGGCGAGACCGCGGGCATCGGCGGCCTCGATCACCTCGGCGTCGCGTTTGGAGCCGCCGGGCTGGATCACCGCGGTGACGCCGGCCTCGGCGGCGGCGATCAGCCCGTCGGCGAAGGGGAAGAACGCATCCGAGGCGACGACGGCGCCCATTGCCGGCGAGGCGTCGAGGCCGGCGGCGCGGCCGGCCTCCGCAGCCTTCCAGGCGGCGATGCGCGCGGAATCGACCCGGCTCATCTGGCCGGCGCCGATCCCGACCGTGGCGCCGGCCTTGGCGTAGACGATGGCGTTCGACTTGACGTGCTTGGCGACCCGGAAGGCGAAGACGAGATCGGCGAGCTCTGCCGCGCTGGGGGTGCGCTTCGTGACCACTTCAAGCCGCGCCGGGTCGATCCGCCCGGCATCGCGCGTCTGCCACAGGAAGCCGCCGGCGACCGAGCGGAAGGTGTGGCCGGGCGCCGCCGGGTCGGGCATGCCGCCGGTGACCAGCACGCGCAGCTGGGTCTTGCGGGCGAGCAGCTCCAGGGCGGCCGCCTCGGCCTCGGGTGCGATCACGACCTCGGCGAAGAGCGGCGCCAAGGCCTCGGCCGTCGTCGGGTCGAGCGGGCGGTTGAGCGCCACGATGCCGCCGAAGGCGCTGACCGGATCGCCGGCGAGCGCCTTGCGATAGGCCTCGACCGGGCTCGCCGCCACGGCCACGCCGCAGGGATTGGCGTGCTTGACGATGACGACGGCCGGCGCGGCGAACTCGGCGACGCATTCGAAGGCGGCGTCGGTGTCGTTGATGTTGTTGTAGCTCAGCTCCTTGCCCTGGAGCTGGCGGGCGGTCGCGACACCCGGCCGGCGGTCGGCGGCGACGGCATAGAACCCCGCCTCCTGGTGCGGGTTCTCGCCATAGCGCAGGCGCTGGAGGATCCGGCCGGGAATGGTCACGCGCTCGGGCAGGATGTCGTGGCGCTGGCCGGCCATCCAGCCGGCGATGGCCGCGTCGTAGGCGGCGGTGCGGGCATAGGCGAGGCCGGCGAGCCGGCGGCGAGTTGCCAGCGTCGTCGCACCGCCATGCGCCGCCATCTCCGCCAGCACCGTGTCGTAGTCGGCAGGATCGGTCAGCACCGTCACGAAATCATGGTTCTTGGCGGCGCCGCGGATCATCGACGGGCCGCCGATATCGATGTTCTCGATGCACTCGTCCCAGCCGGCGCCGCGCGCGACCGTCGCCTCGAAGGGATAGAGGCTGACGGCGACGAGATCGATCTCCGCGAGGCCGTGCGCCTCGAGCGCGGCACGGTGGCTGTCGAGGTCGCGCCGCGCCAGCAGCCCGGCATGGACGGCCGGGTGGAGCGTCTTGACCCGCCCGTCCAGCATCTCGGGGAAGCCGGTCAGGCTGGCGACATCGGTCACGGGGAGGCCCGAATCGGCGATCGCCTTGGCGGTCCCGCCGGTCGAGATGAGGCTCACCCCGCGCGCCGCGAGCGCCGCGGCGAAGGGAACGAGGCCGGTCTTGTCGTGAACGGAAAGAAGGGCGCGGCGGAT
>DATGFU010000478.1:0-5635 GCA_035308865.1 Allostellaceae bacterium
CGGCAACGCCGCGAGCGGCCGGCGCGCGACAAGGCGATCAAGGCCGGCAAGCGGGTGGTGCGCGAGCGCTTCGGGATCGATCCCGATACCTGCACCGGCGATCACAGCTGCATCCGGCTGTCCGGCTGCCCGTCGCTGACGGTCAGGCCCAACCCCGATCCGCTCCGCACCGATCCGGTCGCCCATGTCGACAACAGCTGCGTCGGCTGCGGCCTGTGCGGCGAGGTGAGCCATGCGGCGGTGCTCTGCCCGTCCTTCTACCGCGCCCGGGTGGTCCACAACCCCAGCCGATGGGACCGGCTGCGCGAGCGGATCAGCGGCTCGATCATCCGGGCCGTGCAGGCGCGTTCGGCCCGCGCGCTGGCGCGGCGCGCGTTCTAGCGGCGGTGCGCGACCGGATCACCATCGCGATCCTGGCGCTGGGCGGCCAGGGCGGCGGGGTCCTCGCCGACTGGATCCTCGAAGCCGGCCGCGCGTCCGGCTATCGCACGCAGGGCACGTCGGTTCCGGGCGTCGCGCAGCGGACGGGGACGACCGTCTACTACATCGAGATGACGCCCGATAACGGCGCGGGCGAGCCGGTGCTGGCGCTGATGCCGGTGCCGGGCGACGTCGACGTCGTGATCGCGTCGGAGCTGATGGAGTCGGGCCGTGCGATCCTGCGCGGTTTCGTCTCGAAGGACCGCACGACGCTGATCGCCTCGACCCACCGGGTCTATTCGATCCAGGAGAAATCGGCGCCCGGCGACGGCATCGCGCGCGGCGACCGGGTTCTCCAGGCGGCCGGCGAGCGGGCTCGCCGATTCGTCGGATTCGACATGGACGCCCTGGCCACGCGGAGCGGCAGCGTCATCAGCTCGGTGATGCTGGGCGCGCTCGCCGGCAGCGAGGCGCTGCCGATACCGCGGCCGGTCTTCGAAGCGGTGATCCGCGAGAGCGGCATCGCGGTCGCCGCCAATCTCAAGGGTTTCGAGGCCGGCCTGGCGGCGGCGGCGATGCCGTCGCCGGAACCAGCCGCGGAAGAAGCGGTGCCGCCGAGCCCCACGACGACCGCCGGTCGCCTTCTGGCGGAGCGGGTAGCGCGAGAGGTGCCGGCGGAGGCTCGGACCCTGGCGCTCATCGGCGTCGCCCGCCTGATGGACTATCAGGACGAGGCCTATGCGGCGCTCTACCTCGACCGGCTGGCCGGGATCGGTTCCGCCGACGGGGACCTCGCCGCCGCGGTGGCGCGCCATCTCGCGCTGTGGATGTCGTACGAGGACACGATCCGCGTCGCCGACCTCAAGACGCGGGGTCTACGCTTCGCCCGGGTCCGCACCGAAGTCGGCGCCGAAGCGGGACAGGTCGTCGGCGTCACCGAGTTCATGCATCCCCGCGTGCAGGAGCTGTGCGAGACCCTGCCGGCGCCGCTCGGGGCCTGGCTTCTCGCCAGCTCATGGCCGCGGCGGCTGCTCGAACGCCTGTTCGCCCGCGGCCGGCATGTCGAGACGACCAGCCTGCGCTGGTTCCTGATTCTCAGCAGCCTTGCCGCCCTGCGGCGGTTCCGCCGCGCGACCCTTCGCTACCGCCACGAACAGCAACGGATCGAGGCCTGGATCGGCGTCGTTGCCCGGATTGCACCGCGCAATCCCGGGCTCGCAGCCGAGATCGCGCTGTGCCAGCGACTGGTCAAAGGCTATGGCGAGACGTTCGAGCGCGGGCTGCGGAAGTTCGATACCGTCATGTCCGCGGCGGCTGGCCTGGACGGTCGCCCGGACGGCGCCGATCGCGTGCGCGAGCTTCGCGAGGCGGCGTTGGCGGATGAGGACGGCGCGGCGCTCGGCGACGCGATCGCTCGCCTGGGACTGTCCGAGAGCGTTGATGCCCGTGTCAGGGGGAGCCGATGATGAGAGGAGCGAGCGTTTCCAGCCAGGTGGAGGATGCCTACCGGTCGGATCTGAGCCGGATGGGGCTGGAGATCGAACGTTGGGACTCGGCGCCGTCAGGACCGGTCGAGGTGGCCGAAAGAAGCCACGAGCGGCTCTGCGACTGCGCCGACTCCTTCGGGTACCGCGGCGGCGGCCGGTTTCGTGACGGCGACAGGCGGCAAACCCGGTTGGTCTCTTGGACCGACCGCCAGATCGGCGTTTTCGGCACGACGATCGACGGCGCGCGCGGCGTCGCGATCGACAGCGTGATGACGAAGGACGTGCTTGCCTTCGCCGTGCATCGCCGGCCGGTGCGGATTTCCTGCACGCCGGTCGAACAGCTGATCGGCGATGCCAAGACCGCGGGGCTGGCGATCCTGTTCATTCCGCGCGACACGGCGTTCAAGCTCTCCGGCGCCGCCGATGACGGTTTCCAGTCCTTCGTCATCCTCGTCGAGGTCGATTACCTGACTCGCGCCCTGCGCGGCGGGCATGCGGCGCTGCCCTCATCCTTGAAGTCGATCCTCGAACGGCGCGAGCCGGCGCTGCACACCCGCCCGCTTTCGCCGCTGGTGAAGCGAGCCGTCGACGACATCCTGGCCGAGCCGACGGAGGAACCGCTGCTGCCGGGGCTGCAATACCAGGGCATGACCTGCGACACGCTCTGCGACATCATGAACACGATCAGCCGGGAGGACCAGCGCTCGGACGGCCTGAGGTCGCTGAACAACCGCGAGGGCGAGAATCTCTCCCGGGTGCGGGCGATGATCGAGGAGAATCCGACCGTCGACTATTCGATCGAGCAGCTCGGCCGTGTCGCGGCGATGAACCGTACCAAGCTGCGCCAGCTCTTCAAGCAGGTCTACGGGATGACGATCTCGCAGTTCCGCACGGCCGAGCGCATGCAGCAGGCAAGCGCCCTGCTGCGCCAGGGAAACATGACGATCTCGCAGATCGGCTACGAGGTCGGCTACGCCGACACGTCCAGCTTCATCGTCGCCTTCAAGAACCATTTCGGGTTCAGCCCAGGCCGTGCGCGGCGAACCGCCAGCCCGGCATCGCCGCCCTACATGCCCGCGCCGATGGCCTGGGCGCATCCGTAGCCGGGAGGCACGTCCCGCGGGATGCTCTACCTTGAAGACCATCGGGTCGGCGCGACCGAGCGGTTCGGCCGCTACGAAGTGACGCGCCGGGAGATGCTCGACTTCGCGCGGCGCTACGACCCGCAGCCATTTCCCCTGGATGACGAGGCGGCCGCGCAGAATCCCGTATTCGGCCGGCTGAGCGCCAGCGGCTGGCATACCACCGCCATGACGATGGCGATGGTTGTCCGCGGCTTCGCCGAGCACGGCCAGCCGGCGATGCTCGGCGCCGCCGGGATCGACGAGCTGCGCTGGCTGAAGCCGGTCTTCGTCGGCGACGTGCTCAGCCTCGGCACCGAAACACGGAGGTGACGCGTTCACGCTCGAAGCCCTGGATGGGCACGCTGCGCACGCGCGTCACGGTCTACAACCAGGAGGACGAGCCGGTGATGCGCTTCACCAGCATCGTCCTCCTCAAGGCCAGGAACGGACCCTAGAACTTGTAGATCAGATCGACGCCGAACGTACGCGGGACGCCGCGGTAGTTGAAGTTCGCCAGCGGCGGCACCGGGGCGTCATAGACATTGTAGTATTTGTTCAGCAGGTTCTTACCCCAGCCGGCAAGCTGCCAGGTATTGCCGCCGATCGTGCCTTCGATGGCGACGCGGGCATTGACGAGGCTGAACGTGTCGCGTCCGGTCCCCGGAGTGTTGAAGACATCGAACCAGGTCGGGCCGGTCAATTGCCAGTCGACATGGGAGATCAGCGACAGGTCGCTCCACGGCAAGGCCGTGTCGTAGTCGAGGCTGAGCGAATTCTGATAGTCCGGCGTCAACGGGATCCGCTTGTCGATGACCCCCATCAGCGTGGACTGGTCGATCCGCGCGTCGGTCAGGCCGAAGCTTTCGGTGACGCGCAGGTCGGGCGTCAGAAGATAGGTCGTTTCGAGCTCGAACCCTTCCGCATGCGTCTTCGGCAGGGAAGCAACGATCGTGACGATGGGCGCCGGAAACGCGGTGAACGACTGGGCATTGGTGACGTCGGTGTAGAACAACGCCCCGTTTATTCTCAGCCGTCGGTTGAGCCAGTCCGACTTGATGCCGATCTCGTAGGCGTCCGATTTCTCGCCCGGGTAATTTTCCGGGAAATTGAAGATCGGGTTGTTTTCCTTGACCTGCGCGGCGCTGCCCAGCGGGTTGTAGCCGCCGCTGCGGAAGCCGCGTCCGTAGCTCGCGTAGAGGCTTATGTCATCCGTCGGCTTGTAGCGGAGGGTGAATTTCGGCTGGAGCGCATAGAACGAGGTCTGCCGCGCGAAGCCGGACGGCGCCAGCACCGGATCGGTGAGCGGGGCGCCGGTGACCGGGGAATTCCCGGGCGGAATGAGGTTCCGGTTGAACTTGTCCTCCTCGTCCCAGCGCAGCGACGCTTCACCCTCCAGGCTCGGGAGGATGTCGTACTGGACCTGCCCGAACATCGCGTAGTCCTTGTTGATGTCCTTCTCGTCGGTCGAAATGTCGATGATCGGGTTGATGCTGCCGGGGCTGAGGGCGGCGCCGAGCGGTTGCTCGATGACCGTACCGTTGTCGACTCGGCCGTCGTCATAGGTGAAGCGGTTCGAATGGGCGTAATAGCCGCCGGCCATCCACCGGAAGGGCTGGTCGGACGGCGAGGTGAGGCGGGCCTCGAAGGTCAAATCGGTCTCGTCCAGCATATTGTAGCCGTTGCCATCATTCCGAGAATAGCTGTAGCCGGGCAGGAGCGGCGGGTTGGCGCCGAACACGGCGCCGGGATCGACGAAGACGAGCGGTGGGCCGCCGGCCCCGCCCGGCCCTGTCAGGAGCAGCGGGCCGTCCCCGACGTAATCGGAGTTGAACGCGTCGTAGCTGCCGATCACCGTCAACTTGGCGAACGGCATCGAATAATCGACGCGGACGGCCGTTTCGGCCCGATCCTGGTGCCCGACCTGAGCGTTGTTCATCTGGAACGCCGGAAAGTAGTTGTTGGCGTTGAATTCCTGGAACGGCGCGACTTGCACGTCCCAGAGCTGCGCGCCCTGCTGGACGTTGCTGCCGCGGGCGCGCAGGTCGACCGTCAAGTCGCCATTCGGCTTCCAGATGACGCGGGCGTCGGCGATCTTCTCGTCGTGAGGGTCTGCCGGGCGGCCGACCGTCGCGTCGTTCCAGAACCCATCCTGGCGAAACTCGGAGAGCGCCAGGCGGCCGAACAACTCGCCCGGAATGATCGGGCCGCTGACCAGCGCCTGGCCCTTGATCGTGTCGCCGTTGCCGCCGCCAACGACGATCTTGCCGGTGAAGTCGTCACTCGGCGCCAAGGTGTTGATAATAATGGCGCCGGCATTGGCATTGCGGCCGTAAAGCGCCCCTTGCGGCCCCTTGACAACCTCGATCTGCTGGACGTCGATCAGTTCCTGGTCGAGCGCGTTCGGATTCGCTTCCACCACCCCGTCGACCACCACGGCGACCGGCTGGGTCAGGCCGAAATCGCCCTGGATGCCACGCATGCTGACATCGGATTCACCGGGCCTGACCACGGTCGTCAGGTTGACGTTCGGGGTCAGCGAGATGAAATCGCCCGGCCGGGCGATCTGGTCGTCCTCGATCTTCGCCTCGGTGAAGGCGGTGATCG
>DATGFU010000479.1:0-7079 GCA_035308865.1 Allostellaceae bacterium
GGGCATGCTCCTCTACGGCGCCTCGCTGATCTACGGCTGGGGCGGCTCGACCAGCTTCGACCAGCTCGCGATCGTGCTGGGCAAGCCGGGCGCGGCCGCCTCGGTCGGCGTGATCATCGGCATCGTGTTCCTGTCGGTCGGGCTCGCCTTCAAATGCTCGGCGGTGCCCTTCCACATGTGGACGCCGGATGTCTACGAGGGCGCCCCGACGCCGGTGACGGCGTTCTTCGCGGTGGCGCCCAAGACGGCAGCGCTGGCGCTGTTCTTCCGGACCTTCCTCGGGCCGTTCGGCCATCTGGCGCCGGAATGGAGCCAGGTCATCTGGGCGATGTCGCTCTTGTCGATGGCGCTCGGCGCCTATGCCGCGATCAGCCAGACCAACGTCAAGCGGCTGATGGCCTACAGCTCGATCAGCCATGTCGGCTACGCGCTGATCGGCCTGGTCGCGGCGACGCCCGCCGGGGTGCAGGGCGTGCTCGTCTACATGGCGATCTATCTCTTCATGACGCTGGGCGCGTTCTGCGTGATCCTGACCATGGAGCGCGCGGGCCAGCCGGTGGAGACCATCGCCGATCTCGCCGGCCTCTCGCGGACCAAGCCGCTGACCGCCCTGGCGCTCGCCATCTTCATGTTCTCGCTGGCCGGCGTGCCGCCGCTCGCCGGGTTCCTCGGCAAGATCATGGTGTTCATGGCCGCGATCAACGCGCATCTCTACGTGCTGGCGACGCTGGGCGTGCTGACCAGCGTCGTGGGCTGCTACTACTATATCCGGGTCGTCAAGCTGATGTATTTCGACGAGCCGGCGCCCGCCTTCGACGGCGGCGAAGGCTACGGGCAGGTGCGGGCGGTCATGGCGGTCTCGGCGCTGGTCGTGGTGCTGCTGATCCTCGGCATCGGCTTCGTGGCCCAGCAGGCGAGCGCCGCGGCACAGTCGCTGTTCTCCTGATGGCGGAACTGCCGCCGCCGTTCCGGGCGATTCGGCACGACACCCTGCCCAGCACGAACGACGAGGCGAAGCGGCTGGCGCTCGCCGGCGCGCCGGAATTCACGCTGGTCCGGGCCGATCGCCAGACCGCGGGCCGCGGCCGCCTCGACCGCGCCTGGGCGAGCCCGCCCGGCAATCTCTATGTCTCGATCGTGCTGCGTCCCGACGTGCCGCCGGCGCGGGCGGTCGAGCTCGGCTTCGTGGCCGCGCTCGCCGTGGCCGATTGTGTTGCTGCCTTCGTCAGCGTGCCGGTCAGGCTGAAATGGCCGAACGACGTGCTGGCCGACGGTCGGAAGATCGCCGGCATCCTGCTGGAAGCGCAATCGGCCGGGCCGGACACGATCGCCTTCCTGATCCTCGGGATCGGGATCAACGTGGCCTCGCATCCGGCCGATGCCCGATACCCGGCCACCTCCCTCTCCGCCCTCGGGGGCGGAGAGGGTCGGGGTGAGGTGGGGGGTAGACACGAGCCGGCTGTCGTCGCCCCACCTCACCCCGACCCTCTCCCCCCCTCCGGGGCGGAGAGGGGGACTATGGTGGAAGCGGTCCTGCACCGCCTGTGCGAGGTGTTGGCCCAGCGGATCGACGAATGGCGGAGCGGCGGCTTCGAGCCGATCCGGCGGCAATGGCTCGAGCGGGCCTGGAAGGCCGGAGAGCCGGTCGAGGTTTCGATCGGCGCGGCGACCGTGCAGGGACGATTCGAAGGGCTGGATGCCGACGGCGCGCTGAGGCTCGCGACGGCCGAGGGCACGCGCCGCATCACCGCCGGCGACGTCCGATTCGCCCCGGTCTGAGGAGACGGCGATGCTGCTCGCGATCGATGCCGGCAACACCAACATCGTCTTTGCGGTGTTCGACGGCGCCGAGCTCAAGGGCTCATGGCGCGCCTCGACGGATGCGCACCGCACGGCCGACGAATACGCCGTCTGGTTCACCCAGCTGCTGGGCCTGGCCGGGCTCGCGCCTTCGGACATCGACGCCTGCATCCTGTCGAGCGTGGTGCCGGATGTCGTGTTCAGCCTGACCACGCTGGCGACACGCTATTTCGGGATTCGGCCCCGGATCGTCGGCGAGGGCGGGCTCGATCTTGGGATCGGCGTCACGCTCGACCGGCCGGAGGAGGTCGGCGCCGACCGTCTCGTCAATGCGGTGGCCGCCCGGACGCTCGCCGCACCGCCGCTGATCGTCATCGATTTCGGCACGGCGACGACCTTCGATGTGGTCGACGGCGACGGCAACTACGCCGGCGGCGTGATCGCGCCGGGCATCAACCTCTCGCTCGACGCACTGTCGCACGCGGCAGCGAAGCTGCCGCGGGTCGCGATCCGCCAGACCAGGCGGGTCATCGGGACCGGCACGATCTCGGCGATGCAGTCCGGCATATTCTGGGGCTATATCGGGTTGATCGAAGGGCTGGTCTCGCGCATCAAGGCCGAGTTCGGCGCGCCGATGCGGGTCGTGGCGACCGGCGGCCTGGCGCGGCTCTTCGCCGGCGCTACAGGCGTCATCGAGACGGTCGACGGCGACCTGACCTTGACCGGCCTGCGCCTCATTCACGAAAGAAATCCCATCGCATGAGCCACAAGCCCCCTCCGACGCTCAACCGGCCCGACGAGCTGGTCTTCGTCGCCCTCGGCGGGATGGGCGAGATCGGCATGAATCTCGGGCTCTTCGGCTACGGCGGCAAATGGCTGATGGTCGATCTCGGGATCTCGTTCGGCGACGACACCACGCCGGGCCTGGAGATCCTGATGCCCGATCCGGCTTTCATCGAGGCGCGGCGCAAGGATCTGGTCGGGCTCGTCGTCACGCACGCGCATGAGGACCATATCGGCGCGATCCCGCATCTTTGGCCGCGGCTCGAATGCCCGATCTATGCGACGCCCTTCGCCGCCTCGGTCGTCCGGATGAAGCTGACCGATGCCGGCGTGCTCGAGCCGAAGAAGCTCCATGTCGTCCCGCTAAGCGGCAAGTTCTCCGTTGGACCTTTTGAAATCGAGCTGATCTCGCTCACCCATTCCATCCCGGAGCCCAACGCGCTGGTCGTGCGGACGCCGGCCGGCACGGCGCTCCACACGGGCGACTGGAAATTCGACCCGGAGCCGGTGATCGGCACGCCCAGCGACTTCGCGGCGCTGAGCCGGCTCGGCGAGGCGGGGGTCGATGCGCTGCTTTGCGATTCGACCAACGCGCTGCGGCCCGGCGAGGCGGGGTCGGAAAGCGCGGTGCGCAAGGCGCTGACCGAGCTGGTCGCCGGCTACGACACGCGCGTCGTGGCGACCTGCTTCTCCTCGAATGTCGGGCGGCTGGAATCGATCGCGCTGGCGGCCGAGGCGGCCGGACGGTCCTGCGCGCTGGTCGGCCGCTCGCTCTGGCGGATGGAGCAGGCGGCGCGCGAGAACGGTTATCTCGCCGGCATTCCGCCCTTTGTCCGCGAGGACGAGGTCATGGACCTGCCGCGCGACCAGATCGTGATGATCTGCACCGGCAGCCAGGGCGAGCCGCGCTCGGCGCTGACCCGGATCGCCACCGGCGACCATCCCAATGTCGAGCTGGAGCCGGGCGACGTCGTGATCTTCTCGTCGCGGATCATTCCCGGCAACGAGCGCGCCGTCGGGAGGCTGCACAACCAGCTGGCGCAGCTCGGCGTGCGGCTGGTGACCGATGAGGACCATTTCGTCCATGTCTCGGGCCACCCCGCCCGCGACGAGTTGACCCGGATGTACCAGCTGGTGCGCCCCAAGGCCGCCTTGCCGATCCACGGGGAGAGCCGCCATCTCATGGCGCATGCGGCGCTTGCCGAGGATTGCCAGGTTCCGGTCGCGATCGTCGCCGGCAACGGCGACATCGTCCGGCTGGCCCCCGGACCGGCCGGCGTGATCGACCACGTCGACTCCGGGCGGCTGGGGCTCGACGGCAAGAACCTGGTGCCGCTGGAAGGCGGCGCCTTCCGCACGCGCATGCGCATGACCTCGGGCGGTGCCGCCGTCGCCACCGTGGTGCTCGACCGCCGCGGCAAGCTGGCGGCGCGGCCGCAGGTGACGGTCCACGGGCTGCTCGGCGAGGCCAGCGAGAGCGCCATGGAAAAGATCGAGGACGACGTCGCGCGGGCGCTGAGTGAAGTGCCGCCGGGCGATCGCGGCGACGACGACCTGATGCGGGAGACCGCGCGGCTGGCGGTGCGTCGCAGCCTCTGGGCGAGCCACGGCAAGAAGCCCGTCACCGAGGTCCATGTCGTGAGGATCATGTAGATGATTGGACGGCTCAATCACGTCGCGCTCGCCGTACCGGACTTGGCAAAGGCGGCCGCTGCCTATGCGAGCTCGCTCGGCGCTACCGTATCGGCGCCGGTGGCGCAGCCCGAGCACGGCGTCACGGTCGTCTTCGTCGAGCTGCCCAATACCAAGATCGAGCTGCTGGAGCCGCTGGGTCCCAACTCGCCGATCCAGGCATTCCTCGATCGCTCGCCCTCCGGCGGGATGCATCATGTCTGCTACGAGGTGGACGACATCCTCGCGGCCCGCGACCGGCTCAAGGCCGGCGGGGCGCGCGTGCTGGGCGACGGCGATCCCAAGACGGGCGCGCACGGCAAGCCGGTGCTGTTCCTCCATCCGAAGGATTTCTTCGGCACGCTGATCGAGCTCGAGCAGGCATGAGCTGGGTCACCGCCCTTCTCGTCTATGTCGTCATCTGGTGGCTGGTGCTGTTCTGCGTGCTGCCGCTCGGCATTCGGCCGGCCGAGGATGACGAACATGCGGAGAGAGCCGGGGCGCCGGCCAATCCGCGGATCGGCTATCGCATCCTGCTGACGACGGGCATCGCCGCCATCGTGTTCGCGGCGGTCTATGCGCTGATTCAGTCAGACCTCATCAGCTTCCGACGGATGGGTTGATGGCTCACCCCTATTGCGTGGCGGCCCCGGGCCACCCGTTCCACGCGCCCTATCACGACACCGAGTATGGCGTGCCCAGCCGCGACGACGCGGTGCTGTTCGAGCGCCTCGTGCTGGAGATCAATCAGGCGGGCCTGTCCTGGCTGACCATCCTGAAGAAGCGCGCCGCCTTCCTCGCGGCCTATGACGGGTTCGACATCGACAAGGTCGCCGCCTATGGCGAGGCCGACAAGGCGCGGCTGCTGGCCGATGCCGGCATAATCCGCAACCGGCTCAAGGTCGATGCGGCGATCGAGAATGCGCGCCGGCTGCAGGCCATCCGCGCCGGTCACGGCTCGTTTGCGGGCTGGCTCGACGTCCATCACCCGCTCAGCAAGACCGAGTGGATCAAGCTCTTCGGCAAGACCTTCCGCTTCACCGGCGGCGAGATCGTCGGCGAATTCCTGATGAGCCTCGGCTATCTGCCCGGCGCGCATGGCGAGGAATGCCCGCGCTATGCTGCGATCCTCGCGCTCGGCCCGCCTTGGGCGCAGTCCGGCGATTGAAATCCGGCGTACATTGAACGAGGATCGCGCGACGCGCCCGCGATGCGGCGCACCAGCGCAGGCCACACACGTGTCTGTGTTCCTTCTGTATCGTACCCGAATGTGGAAGGCGGCCCTGGCGCTCGCGATCCTTGCCGCCTGGCCTCTGCACGATAGCGTGGCGGCGGCCCGACGCATCTTCGCGGCATCGGGCCCGGTCGCGATCACGGTTGCAGCGTCGGGGCAGCTGCCCGGCTTTACCGATTCGGACATCACCGGATACCTGGTGCAGGAGATGAACCAGGCGAGCCTCGGCGGCTGGACCTTTGAGGCGGCGCCCGGGTCGGACGCGAGCGCGGCGAACAGGGTGGTCTGGACGCTCGAGCTTGGTCCCTCGGCCGCCGGATCGGTGCGCTCCTACGCATTCTCGCGCGCATTGATGGAACGAATGGCGGCGTCACATCGCCATGTCACGATCAAGGCCAAGCTCTACCTCGGTGGCCAGTACCAGACCGAGAGCTTCGGCCAGGCGACGATCGCGGGCGGACCGCATGATGAAGATCTCGCGGCTGAGGTCATCAAAGTGACACGAATGCTGATGTCCTATCCCTCGAGCGTGCCGGATCGGGCCGGGGATCCCGCGACGGCAGAGCGTTCGTCTCCGCGTTCGTGACACGCCGTTTCCGGGGGATTCAGTGCCGCGGTTCCGACTCGCTGCCGGTTGCCGATACCGTGCCGCGGCCTTGGCGGCGGCGCTGATGCTGGCAAGCGCGGCGGCAGCCGCGGGTGAAGCAACGCCGGCGGCAACGGACCAACCCCCCGATTTCTGGCAGCAGCCGACGCTCACCGGTGACTGGGGAGGCGAGCGGCCGGCGCTTGAAGACAAAGGCATCGTCTTCGCGGCCGACTCGATCGACGAAGTGCTCGGCAACCTGTCCGGCGGGGCGGGGCGGGGCACGATCTACGAGGGTCGGTTCGAGGTCGTCGCCAATCTCGATCTCGACAAGCTGGTCGACTGGTCGGGCGCGACGCTGCACGTGAACGCCTACCAGATCCGGGGGCGCGGCCTCTCGGGCAACTATCTCGGCGGCAATCTCATGGTCGCCAGCAGTATCGAGGCGACGCGGGCGACACGGCTCTTCGATTTCTGGATCGAGCAGAGCTTCCTTGACGGCACGGTGACTTTGCGCGCCGGCCAGATCGCGGCGGACGACGAGTTCATGACCAGCACCTATGCCTCGACTTTCGTCAACGCGACTTTCGGCTGGCCGGCCATTCTCTCGACCGACCTGCCCTCGGGCGGACCGGCCTACCCGCTGGCCACACCGGGGCTGCGCGTCAAATACGCGGCCAGCGACACGATCAGCGCGGCAGTCGGTGCCTTCGACGGCAATCCGGCCGGCGGCGGCCCGGGCGATCCGCAGGCCCGCAACCCGAGCGGGCTCAGCTTCCGATTCAATGATCCCGTCTTCGTGATCGCCGAGGCAAGCTACGCGGTGAACCAAGACCCCGACGCCAAGGGCCTCGCCGCCGCCTACAAGCTCGGCGCCTGGGCCCATGCCGGGCGCTTCGATGATCAGCATTGGGACGCGGGCGGGCTTTCGCTCGCCTCGCCGGCGAGCAATGGCGTCCCGAGAACCCACAGCACCGACGAAGGTATCTACCTGACTGTCGACCA
>DATGFU010000480.1:0-3366 GCA_035308865.1 Allostellaceae bacterium
CGGCTCGGCCGCCCCGCCCGCAACCAAGGCGAGCAGCGTCGCCACGGCCGTGGCGGTCACGGCCAGCGGCGCCCAGGCGATGCTGGCCAGCGAACGGGGCGGCGGCGGTTGGACAGGCTCGATGGCCATCGGCGGCGACTCGGGAAGGGACTCAAGTTGTATTTCAATAGGACCGTGTGTCGTGCGCGTGACAGTGGCGCAGGCTTTGTGCTGTAGCTTGAACCTGGCCGCATTGCAGTCGTATTAGGCGGCAAGGGTTGCTATCGACACACGTCGGCGGCTGTCAGAGAGTCAGTTCATGCGCAGAGTCCTCCTGACCGCGGTCGCTGTGGCGCCGGTGCTCGCCTTGCTTGGCGGCGCTGCGTTCGCCGCGTGCCCAGCGGCCGGCACGGGCACGGCCGCCGCCGGCGCCGACATCACCACCGGCGCCAGCTGCACGATCAATCCAAAGAGCGGCGGCAGCCCGCCGGCGACGCCGAACACCGCCGGCGCCGGGCTGGTCCTCAACAGCAACAACAACATCGTCGTCGAGACCGGCACGACGATCTCGAACACCGACGTCAGCAACACCGTCGGGATTCTGGCGCTCGGCGGCAACACCGGCAACATCGAGAACATCGGCGCCATCGGGCTCGGCATGAGCTACGTGGCGACCGACCACAACAACGACGGCATCGTCGACGGCGCCTTCGCCACCGGGACCAACCGCATCGGCATCCAGGTGGTCGGCCCCGGCGTGCTCACCGGTTCGGTCAGCAACACCACCGGCGGCTCGATCACCATCGACGGCGACAACTCGACCGGCATCTCGATCGAGACCGGCATCACCGGCGACCTGGTGAACAGCGGCACGATCACCATGCTGGGCAACCAGACCACGGCGATCAACATCGCCGGCGCGATCGGCGGCAACGTGACGCTGACCGGCGCGATCAGCGACGAGGGCGTAGGCGCCCGGGGGCTCGTCACCAGCGCCGCGATCGGCGGCTCGCTCGACATCGGCTCGTCCATCACCACCACCGGCTATCGCTCGACGGTCGCGCCGACGACCACGTCGATCCTCGGCAACGTCAGCGTCGACGAAGTGGAGCAAGGCGGCTCGGCCGTGACGATCGGCGGCAGCGTCGCCGGCGGCATCGACGTCGCGGCCGCTATCACCACCGGCACGGGCACCAGCGCGGTCACCACGGCGGCCGCCAGCATCACCCAGTTCGGCTCGGCCCCCGCCGTCGTCATCGGCGCGTCCGGGCAGGCGATCACGATCGGCAACAACAGCGCCGATCCTTACGGCTTGGTGATCGGCGGCACCGTGTCTGCCGCCGGCGTCTACGACAAAGAATCGACGCCGCACCTGCCCGGCCCTGTCTCCGCCACCGGGCTCCAGCTTGGCGATGGCGGCACGGTCAACCTGAGCGGCGGCGTGCACATCCTGGGCGCAGTCAGCGCCTCGGCGCTGAATGCATCTTCGACCGCGATCAGCATCGGCGCCGGAACCACCCTCGGGTCGCTGGTCAACGACGGCTCGATCAACTCCACCATCTCCGCGTCGACCCCGCAGTCGGTGCTCGGCATCACTATCGCCGCCGACGCGAACGTGGGTTCGATCGTCAACACCGGCATCATCGCCGCCGACATCACGGACTCGAAGAGCACCAGCGGCACGGCCGGCGCGATCATCGACCAGTCGGGCACGGTGGCCTCGATCAACAACACCGGCCAGATCACCGCCGTCCTGATCCCGACCGACAACAGCTTCGTGCTCACGGGCGCCAAGACGGCGATCGACGTTAGCGCCTCGAAGACCGGCACGGCGATCAGCCAGACCCCGTCGGTCACCTTCGCCGGCAACCCGGGGCCACAGTTCACCGGCTCGATCGCCGGCAACGTGCTGACGGTGAGCGCGATCGCGTCGGGCAACCTCGTGGTCGGCGAGACCATCTATGGCCCCGGCATCGCCGCCGGCACCACGATCACGGCGGCCGGAACCGGGACTGGCGGCACGGGCACCTACACCATCGCCGTCACCCAGACGGTCAAGAGCGAGGCGCTGAGCGCCGCCGGCGCGCCGCCCATCATCACCGGCGACGTCCTCTTCGGCGCCGGCGCCAACACCTTCGACATCCAGGCCGGCACGACCACCGGCGCCGTGACCGAACTGGCCGGACAGCGCGACCTGGCGCTGAGCGTCGCCACCGACGCCGGCTCGACCGCCAAGGTCGACATCACCAAGGCCGAGACCCACCAGGTGACCACGCTGGCGGTCGGCGCGGGCGGTGTGCTCACCGCGCAGGTCGATCCGACCTTCGCGATCGGCGCGTCGAACACGACGGCGATCTTCGACACCACGGTGCACGCCGGACAATCGGGCCCGGACGGCACGGCCACGTTCGCGGACGGCGCCCAGATCGGCGTCTCGCTCGACAAGATCCAGACCGCGCCCAGCGCGACGTACATCTTCGTGCAGACCAGCGGGGCGGCCGGCGCGCTGTCGGTCGGCAACCTCGGCCAGACCCAGTTGGTGAACGCCCCCTTCCTCTACACGGCCGCGTCATCGAGCGACGCCAGCAACCTCTATGTGACGCTGACGCTGAAGACGCCGACCCAGCTGGGCCTCAACGCCAGCGGCACGGCCGCGTTCGACGCGGTGTTCCAGGCGCTGACCAAGGACGACGCGCTCGGGGGCGCCATGATCGCGCCGACCACCAAGTTTGGCTTCCTGCAGCTCTACAACCAGATGCTGCCCGACCAGGGCATCGGCACCTTCGAATCGCTGGAATCGGCAACCCAGAAGATCGCCAACCTGACGGGACAGACCCCCGACGCCGGTACGCGCATCGCCGGCGGCAGCGCCTGGCTGCAGGAAGTCAACGAGACGCTGAAGCGCAACGACGGCGCGACGCTGGGCGAGACCGACAAGATGTTCGGCCTGGTCGGCGGCTACGAGAAGGCCGGCGCCGGCGGCGGCGCCGTGGGCGTCAGCGCCGCCTACCTCAACATCGGCGACCAGGGCACCGCGGCGCCGGTCACCGGCCACACCGTGACCGACATCGCCGAGGTGGGGGCCTACTATCGCCGCGCCTGGGGCAATCTGCGCATCTCGCTGCGCGGCGGCGGCGGCTACGCCTGGTTCAACGAGCACCGCGACTTCGTCACCTCGGGCGTGTCGGAGACCAGCACCGGCGCCTGGAATGGCTACTTCGCCGACGCCCACGCTGGCGCCGCCTACGAGTTCCATATCGGCCGGTTCTATCTGCGCCCGGAACTCAGCGCCGACTATCTGGACCTGAACGAGAGCGCCCACGCCGACACCGGCGCGGGGCCCGGCTTCGACCTGACGATCGCCCGGCGCAACAGCGACCGGATGAC
>DATGFU010000481.1:0-6028 GCA_035308865.1 Allostellaceae bacterium
GGTCGAGGCCGACGAGCGTCCGATCCCCCAGCGCCTCGTGCAGGCGGCGGAGCAGCCCGCCGGTGCCGCAGCCGGCATCGAGGACCGGCCCGGGCGGCAGGTCCGGCAGGCCGGCCATCGCCAGAAGATTGGCGTGGAGCCCGCGATACCACCACATGCGGTCCTCGACCGCGCGCATCTTGGGATATTCGTCGCGGTTCATTGGTGGGCGGCGGCGGTGACGGGATTTGGCGGCAGCTCCCGCCGGTCGAGCACGATCGAAAGCAGCGCTCCGAGCCGCTCGACGCGATAGACCTCCTTGCCCGGCAGCGCCTTGTTGCACTCGTCCTTGGTGAAGGCGATGAAGAAATCGGCGTGGAGCCGGTCCTTCGAGAAGACGAAATTGTCCGGGAAGAAGTAATCCGCAGAGACCGGCGGCCCGCACACCGCCACGGTGAACTGGTGGTCCTCGAACTCGGCGCCGTATTCGGTGCGCAGATAGTCGGTCAGGCCCTGCACCGCCTCGGCATAGGAATTGGCCCAGTAATCCGTCTTGAACAGCGTCTGCGCGCCCTCCACGCCGCCGACCAGCCCGTTGTAGTAGACGTATTCGTCGGGGTGCAGCATCGCCATGACGGCAAGATGCCCGGCACCGTAGACGCCGATGAGGCCGAGCGCCGTCGCCCGGGCCCAGCCTTGCGGCAGCCGGCCGATCAGATGGTCGAAGGCGAGGCCGGCTGCCACGGCGATCGGCGGCAGCACGAAGATGAAGTGCCGCATGCCGTCGAACAGCACCGCCTTGATGGCGATGGCGTAGGCGACCGGAAAGATGATCGCCGTCGCCAGGATCGCGTATTGGATCGCGCGGCTGCGGTCACGGCCGCGCCATTGCGACAGGACCGCCGCCGGCAGCGCCACCAGCGCCAGCGCCAGGGTCAGCTCGGGCAGGGCGAGCAGGATGAAGGTCGGCAGGTATTCCCAGGGCACGTCGCTCGCCGGCACGTAGGTGCCGGCGAAGAGCGTCGGGAAGGGGAAGATGTCATGGCTGAAATTCGCCAGCGCCTGGAGCGGATTGCGCAGCGGGTCGAGCTGCGCCCATGGCCAGAACAGCAGCATCACCGGGAAGGCCACAAGCACCTGCGGCACCAGCAGCCGCAGCGCGCCGATCGTGCCGTCGCGCACCGGAAGCCGGAGGCTGCGCTGCTCGGCGAGGCGCCACACGCAAAAGAGCGCCAGCGCCAGACCGGCATAGGCGATGAGCAGAAGCCCGCCGACCCGTACGCCCAGCGTGAGCCCGGTCGCGATGCCGAGCTTCACGGCCTCCGACAAGGGCGGTCGCGGCAGCGATGGGATGATCCGGCAGAGATAGTAGAGCGACCAGATGGTGCCGACCGCAAAGGGGATGTCCTTCGGGTTGTTGAACATCTGCCCGTAATAGTTCGGGATCGTGATCAGCAGCACCGCCGCCAGGAACCCGGCCCGAGCGCCGCCCAGCCGGCTCCCCAGCTTCCACGCGCCGATCAGCCCGGCCACCCCGATGATGCCGTCCAGCAGGTGCCGCGTCTCGTAGGTGCCGAGGCGCGAGACGCGGTTCAGGATCGCGGCCGTGAGATCGAAGGCAGCGCCGTAATTGTACAGATCCTGCCAGTGCAGCGCCCGGCCGTCGGTGAACCCGGACAGGTAATAGTCGAGCACGAGAACGCCGTACCAGTTGTGGACGTCCTCGTCCCAGGTCACGCCGTAATCGCGGTAGGTGGCGACGACAAGCAACAGCACGCCGCCGAACAACAGCCACGCGCCGCTCGTCCAGGTCAGGCGCAGCGATGGAAGTCGTATGCTGGATGACCGGCCGATCCCGAGGACCGACATGGCTCTCACCGCTGCGCTGCCCCCACCGTGTCATCTCCCGCACGGGCGGGAGGCCGGGGAAGGAGCATCCCCCCTTTTGATCGTCCTTGTGCGCCTCAATACACCTGCGAATCTTCCGCCACGGCCGGGACGGCTTCGCGCTGCTCGCCTTCCGGGGCGGGCTCGCCTTCCGCCGTCTCGTCGATCTCGGGCTGCTCCATGTCGAGATCGGCGGGCGTGGTCGGGCGCTGCTGGAACTGGCCCGGGTGATCGCCCTGGGCGTTCATGATGCGGAAATAGTGCTCGGCATGCTGATAGAAGTTCTCGGCGGCGATCCGGTCGCCGGACGAGGCGGCCTCGCGTGCGAGCGCCACGTAGCGTTCGAAGACCTGATAGGCGTTGCCGCGGATTTTGATGCCCGGGCCGCCGTTGCTGTCGAAGGTCTGCGATCGATGGGGCGGGCGCGGGCGGCCGTTGTTGTGCTGCATGTTGCCGCCACCGCCATTGCGGCCGCGCGAGCGCTTGTTGGACCCTGGTCTCATGATTCCCGATCGGGCAATGTTACAAAAAATCGTGGTGACGGTGTCCGATCCGACCGCTCGAGTCTCCTGGGAGCCCCCGCGGTTGCCTGGGTATCGGGGTGGCGATCCTTCGCCACCGCCCATCGAGCGACCGTCGGCCGGACCCTAGACGGGACTCCTGCCGTTTCCAACAGTTATTTTTGAGGCTCCGACCGGCGGCCGACGAAGGCCCGCTCGACCCCGCCGAGATCGCGGCGGCGCTCCACCACATCGAGTCCGCTGGCCGCGAAGATCGAGGCGACGTCAGCCGCCTGTCCCGCTCCCAGCTCGATCACGGCGATTCCGCTCAAGGTCAGGATTCGCCTCATATTTTCAGCCAGCGCGCGGTACGCGGCGAGCCCGTCTGGACCGCCGTCGAGCGCCGCTTGCGGGTCGTGAAGCCGCACCTCCGGCGCCAGCGTCGCGATCGTCGCCGAGGGGATGTAGGGCGGGTTCGACAGGACCAGATCGAACCGGCCGTCGATCGCCGACGCCCAATCGGCGACCAAGAATGCCACACGGTCGCCGAATCCGAGCCGATTCGCGTTCTCCCATGCGGTCGCGACTGCCGCCGGCGAACGATCGATGCCGATGCCGAGGGCGCCGCGGAACTCGCTCAGCGCGGCAAGCAGGAGGCAGCCGGTCCCGGTTCCGAGATCGAGCACCCGCCTGACCCCGGCGCGGTCCGGCAGATGCGCGAGCGCCGCCTCGATCAGGGTCTCGCTGTCCGGCCGCGGGTCGAGCGTGGCCGGGCCAAGTCGGAAATCGAGGCTCCAGAACTCGCGATGCCCGAAAATCCGGGAAATGGGCTCGCGCCGGCAGCGCCGCTCGACGGCCCGTTGGAAATCCGCGAGGCCGGTCTCGGCGAGGAGGCCGTCCGGCTGCAAGACGACCGTTTCGGTCGATAGTCCCGTTGCGCGCGTGAGCAGCAACCTCGCCTCGCGCCGCGGCTCGTCGATTCCGGCGGCGCGCAGACGGGTGGCGGCCTCGCCCAGCGCCTCGGCGGCGGTCATTCGATCTCGGCCAGCTTGGCCGCGCGGTCCTCGGCGATCAGCGCCTCGATGATCTCGTCGAGCGCTTCGCCGGTCATCACCTTGTCGATCTTGTAGAGCGTCAGGTTGATGCGGTGGTCGGTCACCCGCCCCCGGGGGAAGTTGTAGGTGCGAATGCGCTCCGACCGGTCGCCGGATCCCACCTGGCTCTTGCGGTCGGCGGCGCGGGCGGCGTCGCGCGCCTGGCGCTCCATGTCGTAGAGCCGCGCGCGCAGCACCTTCATCGCCTTGTTCTTGTTCTTGTGCTGCGATTTCTCGTCCTGCTGGATGACCACGAGGCCGGTCGGCAGGTGGGTGATCCGCACGGCGCTGTCGGTCGTGTTGACCGACTGCCCCCCCGGACCCGACGAGCGGTAAACATCGATCCGGAGGTCCTTGTCGTCGATCTGGATGTCGACCTCCTCGGCCTCCGGCAGCACCGCCACGGTGGCCGCCGAGGTGTGGATGCGGCCCTGCGCCTCGGTCGCCGGAACGCGCTGCACCCGGTGGACGCCGGATTCGAACTTCAACCGCGCGAAGACGCCGCGCCCGCTGATCGAGGCGGTCGCCTCCTTGTAGCCGCCGGCCTCGGCCTCCGAGAGGCTCATGATCTCGAACCGCCAGCCATGCAGCCCCGCATAGCGCTGGTACATGTCGAAGAGGTCGGAGGCGAAGAGCGCCGCTTCCTCGCCGCCCGTGCCGGCCCGCACTTCCAGAATCGCGTCGAGCTCGTCGGCTTCGTCGCGGGGCAGCAGCAGGAGCTGCACCTCACGCTCGAGCGGCGGCATCTTCTCCTTGAGCGCCACGAACTCGGCTTCGGCCAACGTCCTGATCTCGGGATCGGGATCGGCCATCATCGGCGCCAGATCCTGCATCTCGCTTTGGGCCGCGCGCAGCCGCCCGACCGCCTCGACGATCGGGGTGAGGTCGCTGAACTCCTTGGAGAGCTTGGCGAAGTTGTCGTAGGCGACGGCGCCGGCGAGCGTATCGCGCAGCTCGTCGTGGCGATGGACCAGCCGGTCGAGCTTGGCCTCGAAGGGCGAGCGCTCGCTCATCGCAGCTGCGCGAGGCGCCCGCTGAGATCGGCCAGCGCCACCGCCTCCTGTTCGCCCTTGTCGAGGTCGCGCAGCACCACCGTGCCGCTGGCGATCTCGGTCTCGCCCAGCACCAGGGCCACCCGCGCGTTGAGCTTGTTCGCCTGCTTCAGCCGCTTGCCGACATTGCCGCCATAGCCGAGCTCGACCGTGATCCCTTCGCTGCGAAGGCGCTGGGTCAGTTGAAGCGCCGGCAGCTCGGCGTCTGGACCGACCGGTACAACGACGATGGGCCGCTCCCCGGCGGGCGGCTCGGCAATCAGCATGGCGAGCCGCTCGATGCCGGCGGCCCAGCCGACTGCCGGGATGTGCGGGCCGCCCAGCATCTCCATCAGTCCGTCATAGCGGCCGCCGCCCATCACCGTGCCTTGCGCGCCCAGCGCATCGGTCACGAACTCGAAGGCGGTGTGGCAGTAGTAGTCGAGCCCGCGCACCAGCCGCGGGTTGAGCGTGTAGGCGATGCCGAGCGCATCGAGGCCGCGCCGCACGGCGGCAAAGAACTCGGCCGAATCCTGGTTCAGATAGGCCTCGAATGAAGGCGCGCCGGCGACGACCCGCTTGTCGCCCTCGTCCTTGGAATCGAGGATCCGAAGGGGGTTGCGGCCGAGCCGGTCGCGGCTGTCCGGGCTGAGCTCGGATTCGTAGCGGCCGAAATAGTCGACGAGCGCGGCCCGGTAGGCCTGCCGGCTGGCCGTGTCGCCCAGCGTGTTGAGCTGCAGCTCGCAGGACTGACCGATGCCGAGCGCCGCCAGGATGTCGGCGCCCAGCGCGATGATCTCGACATCGGCCTGCGGCTGCGCGGGGCCGATCAGCTCGGCGTCGATCTGGTGGAACTGCCGGAACCGACCCTTCTGCGGCCGCTCGTAGCGGAACATCGGGCCGCTGTAGAAGTATTTCAGCGGCAGCGACTGCGTCAGGCCGTTGGACAGCACCGCGCGGGCGATGCCCGCCGTCGCCTCGGGCCGCAGCGTCACCTCCTCGCCGCCGCGATCCTTGAACGTATACATCTCTTTCGACACGACATCGGTCGTCTCGCCGATCGGCCGGGCGAACACCTCGGTGAACTCGAAGACCGGCGTCGCGATCTCTGCATGGCCGTAGCGCGCCGCGATCTCGCGGGCGGTGTCGATGACGAAACGGTGGCGGCGGGCTTCGGCAGGCATCAAATCCTGCGTGCCGCGCACCGCCTGAAGCTGAGACATGATCGGAAGGACCGTATGTGGTTCTGACGCGTCGTTAGTTGAGCGTCATGCCCGGACTTGTTCCGGGCATCCACGTCGTGCCGCCGCGCTTCGGCCCGACGTGGATGGCCGGGACGAGCCCGGCCATGACGAGAGGGAGGGCCTCGCTACTCCGCCGCCTCCGCGGTCTTGTCAGCCTCGGCCTTGGCGGCCTCGATCTCGGCGGCCTTCTTCTCAACCAGCGCGACCAGATGGTCGACGATGTTCTGGTCCTTGAGCCGATGGTCCGGCTGGCCGGCGATATAGACCTGATGGGTGCCGTTGCCCCCGCCGGC
>DATGFU010000482.1:0-3277 GCA_035308865.1 Allostellaceae bacterium
CTCGTTGCGCCGGGGCGGATCGCCACGGAGGAGGATCCGGTGATGCCCGGCCTGCCGCGCGTGTCCGAAACCGCCGGACTGGAATTCGCGGCGCGCGGGGTGCGTGCGATGGCGGTGCGCCTGCCGCAGGTGCATGGCGCCCCCGGCAGATGCGGCCTGGTCGGCTGGCTGCTCGATATCGCGCGGGAGAAGGGCTTTGCCGCCTATATCGGCGACGGCGGCAACCGCTGGTCCGGGGCACATCGGCTGGATGTGGCGCGACTTTACCGGCTGGCGTTGGAGAAAGGCCGGGCCGGTACCAGCTACCACGCCGTCGCGGACGAAGGCGTCACGGCGCGCGACATCGCCGAGATCATCGGCCGTCATCTGGCGCTGCCGGTGAGGTCGATCGCGCCCGAGGAAGCCGCCGCGCATTTCGGCACGATGGCGATGTTCGCCGGCATGGACGGCGCCGCCTCCAGCGCGCTCACGCAGCAATGGCTGGGATGGAAGCCGACCCAGATCGGCCTGATCGCCGATATCAGCCGGCCGGGGTATTTCGGCGTCTGAGCTCCCGATGAAGCGCGGGCGGCGAGGGGCCATATGTCCCTCACCGCCGCACCATCGAGGGGAACCCCATGCATCATTCGCGCATCAACGGCCTGCTGATCGACTGCAAGACCGATGACATCGACGCGGCCGCGCAATTCTGGGCGGAGGCGCTGGGGCGTCCGGTCGATCCGAGCCATCCGGGAAGCCGCGGCAATTACCGCATGCTGGAAACGCCGCCCGACGAGCTCAGCGTGCAGATCCAGCGCGTGGACCACGAAAGCCGGGTGCACCTCGATATCGAGACCGACGACATTCCGGCCGAAGTCGCGAGGCTGGAAAGGCTCGGCGCCGCGGTGGACGAGCGCAAGGAGCGCTGGGTGGTCATGCGCGCCCCGACGGGCCAGCGCTTCTGCATCGTCCGCGTGCAGCGCGCCGGCTGGCCGAAGAACGCCAATCAGTGGGACTGACGGGGGTAGGGTGCCTTTACGCTGCCACCACCGAAATTCTTCCCGCCGCCCGACCACGCTTTTTCTTTCGGATCACGATTTCGACATCCTGGTCCAACGCGGTCAGGAACACCATCAGCCGCTCGACCGAGAACCCGTCGAGCTTGTAGTTCGCGAGCGCCGAGACCTTCGGCTGATTGACCCCGAGTTTTGCCGCTGCGACGGCCTGGGTCAGGCGCCGGCGGGCGATCACGTCATTGATGGCATAGGCGAGGCGCAGCTTGGTCTGCCTCTCCTCGGCATCGAGATAGCCGAGATCGGCGAAGACATTGCCCGTGCCACGGGTAATCGCGTCGTCCTCGATCATCTCAGCGCTTTGGTCTGCCATAGCGGGCCTCGTGATCCTGTTGTGCGGCCTTCAGCCGCCGCTCCACCATCTCGATATCAGTCCGGGCCGTCCTGATCCCGCTCGGAGACTTCTTCTGGAAGGCGTGAAGGACGTAGACGACCTCCGCGAAGCGGACGGTGTAGACCGCACGATAAGTGTCGCCGTCATGGTCCTCGACCAGTTCGAAAACACCCGGACCCTGGCCCTTCCAGGGCTTCGCCGACGGATGCTTTCCGCCAAATTGGGCCAGCCCTAACGCGGTGCCCATCTCGTCCTTCACAACCTCCGGAAAGGCGAGGAAGTCCTTCTTGGACGAGCCGACCCAGTCGAGCGGCTTCTCACCTTTCGACAATGTACGAGCCATGGAGCATCATCCCATTTTTGGGATGTAGCATCAAGACTGCAGCGCGGGTTTTGAGCGAGGGATTACCGAGACAGCCCAGTCAGGTGCGTAAGCACGGTAGAGCACTTAAAGCAGCACGTCGATGATTGCGTTGGCGATCCCGAGCAGCGCCGATCCCGAGATCAGCCCGGCGCAGATCGGCTCGTAGCCGGCGACCCAGAATTCGTGGCCCGGCGTGCCCGGTTCCCGGTGGCGGCGGCCCATCCACCAGAAGACCAGGGCGCCGACCCACATGCCGAGGACCGATTCCGGCGGCAGGATGACGCCGAGGCCGATCGACACGGCGCTGAGCGGAAAGCGCCCCCTGGTCACGATCCTGGCGATCTCGATCGCGGCGGCCGAGGTGGCGGCCACGATCATCGAGACGACCGCCGTATAAGGGAGATGGCTCAGCCCGTTGGCGATGAGCTGCGCCACGCCCTGCCACTGGAGGGCGGCCGGCATCGCGAAGCGGTCCGAGACGATCGTCGCCGTGGAGCGCATCCCGTCGTGATCAGGGGTCAGGAACAGCAGGAAGAACAGCGGGACGCAGGTGATGGCGCCCGAGAAGATGCCGATGACATGGCCGATCGCCTGCTGGCGCGGTTTCGCCCCCAGCATGTAGCCGGGCTTGATGTCGGAGAGCAGGTTCGCGGCATTCGCCGAGATCTCGGCGGTCATCCCGGCCGGCAGCAGGTTGCTCGCCGGGTTGGTGCGGTCGATGGCGCCGATCGTGAACTGGGTGATCTTCGCCAGCGAGCCGATCGGCGTCCAGGAGGTGAGAGCCATCGCGTTCGTGCAGATGACGGTCAGCACCAGGATGAGCGGCAGCGCGATCGCCGCGAGCAGCCACGGCACGCCGAAGAAGGCGTGAGTCACCCAGGCGCCGAGCACGCAGAAGATCGGCACGCCGACGAAGGACACCGTGAGCGGCAGCTCGATCGGGGCCAGCAGGTCGGGCGCCGCCGCCCCGTCGCTCTTGCGGGCCGTGAGCGAGGTGAAGACGCTCGTGAACAGCTTGGGCCGGCCGAACAGGCTCACGAGCGAGCCCACCACCATCATGGTGACGGCCCACCATAGCGACCACTGGTTCACGATCTCGATGCGCGAGATCGGGATCGCCATCCCGTTCGCGGCCGTCCGGGCGACGATGTCGCCGTGCTCGATCATGATCGGCGCCAGCACGAAGTAGTTCAGGAACGCGCCGAGAATGCAGCTGGTGGCGACCGCGATCCCCATCAGGCCGCCGACGCCCCACATCGCCATGTCGAGCGTGAGCCGGAGCCCGAGCTGCCGGATATCGGTGCCGAGGATCCGCGGGATCCAGAGATCGAGCCTGGCGGCCGCCGCGTAGTAGTAGTCGTCCAGCCGATCATCGAGGGTCCAGGGCTTCTCGAGGCCGGCCCATTTGTCCATGCGCAGGATGGTGAACTGGAGAAGCTTCATCCAGCCGTCGCTGATCAGGACCTGATAGATCGCGGCGACTGACCCCACCCCGGCGAGGAGCTTGGCCTTGTACATGCCCGCCTC
>DATGFU010000483.1:0-11267 GCA_035308865.1 Allostellaceae bacterium
CTGGCCGGGATGATCGTGGCGCTCGACGCCTACGGGCCGGTCACCGACAATGCCGGCGGCATCGCCGAGATGGCCGACCTGCCGAAGGAGGTCCGCAAGACCACCGACGCGCTGGACGCGGTCGGCAACACCACCAAGGCCGTGACCAAGGGCTACGCGATCGGCTCGGCCGGGCTCGCGGCGCTGGTGCTGTTCGCGGCCTATACCCAGGACCTCAAGTCCTACTTCCCGGACCTGAAGGTCACCTTCACGCTGCAGGATCCCTATGTGGTGATCGGGCTCTTCATCGGCGGCCTCCTGCCCTATCTCTTCGGCGCGATGGGGATGACCGCGGTCGGCCGCGCCGCCGGCTCGGTCGTCGTCGAGGTCCGCCGGCAGTTCAAGGAGATTCCCGGCATCATGGAGGGCACGGCCAAGCCGGATTACGGCCGCGCCGTCGACCTCCTGACCAAGGCCGCGATCGGCGAGATGATCGTGCCCTCGCTGCTGCCCGTGCTGGCGCCGGTCGTGCTCTATTTCGTCGTCGACTGGGTCGGCGGACAGGAGCACGCCTTCTCCGCGCTGGGCGCGATGCTGCTGGGCACGATCGTGACCGGGCTCTTCGTCGCCATCTCGATGACCTCGGGCGGCGGCGCCTGGGATAACGCCAAGAAGTACATCGAGGAAGGCCATCACGGCGGCAAGGGTTCCGAGGCCCACAAGGCCGCGGTGACCGGCGACACGGTCGGCGACCCCTACAAGGACACGGCCGGCCCCGCCGTCAACCCGATGATCAAGATCATCAACATCGTGGCGCTGCTGCTGCTGGCCATCCTGGCGGCGACCACCAAGCACTGACCGGCATCGCCGGATAACATCAGGCGGCCCCGGCGCTTCGGCTCCGGGGCCGTTGTCTTTATGGGCCCATGGCGCGTGCCCCCGGGGCGCGGTAAGCGCAGCGACGCCTCTGATTCCCTGTCATTGCGAGCGGAGCGAAGCAATCCAGGGCCACAGTCTCGGACTTCTGGATTGCTTCGCTCTGCTGGACAGAAACAGGATTTGCGCACGCCGCGCCGGTCGGCCCCTCTCCGCCCTTCAGGGCGGAGAGGGAGGACTGAAGCGACCGGTTTCATCCAACCGCAGCGGCCGGTGCGGAACTCGCAATGACGACGGGTAGGTCGAGGGACAGCCCGGTTTAGGGCGGACATCTGTCCGCCTGATCGTGCGGGCGGTGTGTCGGCAGTGTCGCGGGGATGGACGCGCTCTTGCCGCCGACCTGGTTCGGCCCGCTCTCGCCCCTGCCGCCGGTGGCGCCGCCTGGGGTGGCGGGGCGGCAGTTCGACTATCTCACCGGCTGGAACCTGCAGGTCCTGCCGCGGTCGGAGGCCGCGGCCTCGCCGGCGGAGCTGCGCGCGCTCGCCGACAGCTGCGATCTGGTCCGGCTCGCCATCGAGACCCGCAAGGACCAGCTGGCCGATCTCCAATGGACGATCGCCGTGCGGGGCGGTGGCTCGGACGCTCGCGTGGGCCAGGCAACCGCGCTCCTCGCGCGTCCCGACCGCGAGCATGCCTGGGACGAATGGGTCCGCATGCTGGTCGAGGACATGCTGGTGCTGGACGCCGCTACCATCTACCCGCGCCGCGCCCGGGACGGCAGCCTCATCGCGCTGGAACCGCTCGACGGCGGCACCATCAAGCGGGTGCTCGACGATTGGGGCCGCACGCCAGCGCCGCCGCTGCCCGCCTACCAGCAGATCCTCAAAGGGCTGCCGGCCGTCGACTACACCGCCGACGCGCTCCTCTACCTGCCGCGCAACCCCCGCACCTGGCGGGTCTACGGCCTCTCGCCGGTCGAGCAGTGCCTGCTTACCATCAACATCGCGCTCCGCCGGCAGCTCCACAAGCTCGAGTACTACACCGAAGGCTCGATGCCCGACGCCTTCCTCGGCGTGCCGGAGGATTGGACCACCGAGCAGCTGAAGGAATACCAGGCCTACTGGGACGGGATGCTGGCAGGCAGCACCGCCGAGCGGCGGCATCTCAGGTTCATCCACGGCAACGTCCGGTACGTCGAGACCAAGCCCGCCATCCTCAAGGACGATTTCGACGAGTGGCTGGCCCGCATCGTCGCCTTCGCCTTCTCCATCAGCCCGGCCCCCTTCGTCCGGCAGATGAACCGCGCCACGGCGGAGAACCAGGACCAGCAGGCGCTCCGCGAAGGCATGGCCCCGCTGATGCGCTGGCTGAAGCGCGTCGTCGACCAGGTGCTGGCCCGCGCCATGGGCTGGCCCGACCTGGAGCTGGTCTGGCGCGACACCACCGAGCAGGACCCGCAGAAGCAGGCCCAGATCGCGACCAGCCTGGTCGCCGCCGGCATCGCCACCCGCAACGAGGCCCGCGCCACGCTCGGCCTCCCGCCGCTCCCGGACGGCGACGCGCTCACGGTGGCCGGACCGGTCACGCCGCTGGCACGGCTGCTGGAGCCGGGGACGGGACCACTCGCGAAAGCCGACGAAGAGTGGGACCCCGAGAAGCATCCACGTTGGCCCGCCGGCGCCGATGACAGCCAGGGCGGACGGTTCGCACCGAAGGGCGAAGGCGGAACCGGGGCGAGTGACACGGCAAGCGAGCTGCTGACCCCGCTCTCAAACAACATTGACACAGGCGAACCAACAATTGTCCGCAGATCGGGTGCAGGTACGTCCGGGCCGCTCGTTATGATGTCGGACAAAGTCAAGGAGTTGCCAACGGACGCAGCGCCTACCGCCACAGCGTTATCAGAGCGCTCCGACAATCCGGATTTCCATCAGACCGGCGAAAGTGCTGGGTCCATTGAACGATCGCAGGAGCCGAGCGATCACCAGTGGCAGGAGCAACAAGCGCCTGTGCGCCCCCTCCGGCGAGACGATAGCGGAACGCCGGTCCCCGCCAATGACTCGGAAATCTCGGGACCCAATTCCGACGTGCCAGCGCCGATCGACCCGGCGAGCCTCCCTCCAGGCCCACTCACCGGGGGCGACTATGAGCGTGCGGCAGCCCGCAACTACTACCTTCGGAACAGCAAGTACGATCCGGATAGTTGGGTGGATCAGGCCAAAAACCTGATTACCGGCGCCATGAAAGACCCCGCCAACGTGCTGACGCCAGCAGAGAAGGCGGAACGCGATGCCCTTACGGCCAAATTCTTCCTGACCATATTGGGACCACCGCCAACCCCGGAGCAAGCCAGGCTGGAGGCGATGGCAGAAAGCCCCATTGGCGCAGCAGCTTACGTGATCGCGGACGCGGCAGGTGCAGCCCAGTGGGCGAAGGATCTCGTGCTTGCGCTCGGCAGTGCAGCCGACAGCGCGCTGTTGGCGCGCGTAGGTGCCCGCGCCGAGAACACAGACTTCATGAATGCTCAAACCGGCCGAAGCTTGCAGCCACGCGACTTGATCTTCGTCGAGGAAAATCCAGGTACGCCCGCGACGCCGGCTCAAGCGGCCGGCCAGCAATTCCAAGCGCGCACCCCTGGCGCCTTCAAGGATCCCGTGACAGGAAAATGGACCGTCCCTGCATTGCTCTATACGAATCCCAATGCCGGTGCGAAGGACATCGTCAAGTTCGATGGGTTTGTCCTGCGCGCCGATGGCACGATCGATCTCATCGATAGCAAGACCAGTGTGTTATGTATTCTCAGATCGGACGGAATGTGGGTTCCCCCGAAAGTAATCGAACAAATGCAGAGGCAAAGCCTTGCCGTTGGGCAGAACCCCGGCTTCGCGGCGACGATCGAGCTTCCTAGCGAGGCCGAGGCAGAGAAGGTGCGGGAGATTCTAAAATTTTTCCGGATCAAGTATATCGGCGTACGCGTGGCTAAGGACAAATAGTCCAGAGTTTCCAATTCGCTGGAGCATCATGATCGTTTGCGCTTCTCTTTGCCGATGGTCGCCCGCGGGGAATGTCGTAGACGAGCTTGGCCCACGGCTCGCCGAAGCGCTCGCTGCTATTCCGGGGCTTTGGGCGAGCGGGAAGACCGCCGCGGATGCTCGCTTCCAGCCGGCCCCTGATCCCGAGGGCGTGAACGTTCTTGATATCCCAACTGCCTTGGACGCGGAGACGGATGGAACGATCTGCTTTCGAGTGGGCTCGGACGCCGACGATCTCGGCCATGATGTGCTGGAGCTCAGTATCGATACGGAAAGAGCCGACTACCGCGACTTCTGCCATTCCATCTTCCCGCAGGTGATCGCGGCCTTCGGGCCGTACCGGGGTCAGATTGCGACCGATCTCGATGTTGTGGAGTCCGATGGGCCTATTGTCTTGCCGGGAAACAGCGAGAGTTGGCTGGACCTCGATGGACGAGACGGCATCTTCCGAATCTGGCCCGTGACCTATTTCGACGATGCCATGTCCCGCCGGTGTTTTGGGATCGAGGCAGCGGAAGCGGTCCGACGTGCGCGGCCCGTATGCGAGCGGGCCGAGCTCATCGCCGGCGGCGCCTACTTGCTGGTCACGTCAGAGCTTGTTGTCGGCAAGAAGGCGCTTCACCGGCTGAGCGTTCGCGTGGCGGCGCAGCTGACCCCCTGGCGGGGCTTGCTTTACCGAATACTGAGCCTGGGCTGGTATTAGCCGCGTAGAACCTTGCGCCGGATCACAAGCTCCCCGACCGTCCGCCCCATGACCTCGCCCCTCAAGCCCCTCGCCGAACGGCCTGCTCTCGTGCTCGGCCTCGCGACGCTCGCGCTCCATCTCTGGGGCGACGCGTTCTACGATTACTTCCGCGACGAGCTTTATTTCATCGTCTGCGGGCAGCATCTCGACTGGGGCTATGTCGACCAGCCGCCGCTGACGCCCTTCATCGCGCTGGTCGAGCGCGGCCTGTTCGGCGATTCGCTCCGCGGCCTCCGCCTCGTGCCGGCGCTGGGTGCCGCGGGGCTGGTGATGCTGAGCTGCGCCGCCGCGCGGATGCTGGGCGGGGGCTGCTTCGCCCGCTGGCTGGCCGGGCTCTGCGTGCTCGCCGCGCCCGACTTCCGCGTCGACGGCGTGGTGCTGTCGACCGATTCGCTGCAGCCGCTGCTGTGGCTCGGCCTGACCACGCTGCTCGTCGCCCAGCTGCGGCACGAGGCGTTCGGGCGCTGGCTCGCCTTCGGCCTGCTGCTGGGCGTGACGCTGCTCGACAAGTACCTGGTCGCCTTCTACGGCGCCGCCGTGGTGGTCGGCCTGCTCGCAACGCCGCAGCGCCGCGTGCTGCTGCGCCCCGGCGCCTGGCTCGCGGCGGTGATCGCCCTGGCGGTCGCGGCGCCGAATGTCGCCTGGCAAGCCGCCCATGGCTGGCCGTTCCTGGAGCTCGGCCGCGCCGCGGTCGCCGGAAAGAATGTGGCCTATTCGCCGATCGGCTATGCCGTCGAGCTGATGGAGCTGCTCAATCCGGCGACGCTGCCGGTCTGGCTGCTCGGGCTCTGGGCCGCCGGCTTCGACCGCCGCATGGAAGAGCTCCGCTTCCTGCCGATCGCCGCCATCGCGCTGGCCGCGATCTTCGTGGCGACGCACGGCAAGCCCTACTACGCCTCGCCGGCGTTCCCGATGGTCTTCGCAGCGGGGGCGGTCGCGGCCGAGGCGCGCATCGCCGCATGGTGGGCGCGAACCGGACTCGCGGCGCTCGTGGCGGCCGGCTTCGTCCTGCTACTGCCCTTCAGCGTCCCGATCCTGCCGGTCGAGAGCTTCATCGCCTGGCAGCGCACGCTGGGCCTCGCGCCGTCCAGCGACGAGAACCATGCGCTGGGCCCGCTGCCGCAATACTACGCCGACATGTTCGGCTGGCGGGAGCTCGCCCGGAAAATCGGCGAGGCCTACCAGGCGCTGCCGCCGGAGGACCGCGCCAAGGCGGTGTTCTTCGCCGGCAATTACGGCGAGGCCGCGGCGATCGACCTGTTCGGCGCGCCCTGGAACCTGCCGCCGGCGATCAGCGGGCATAACAACTATTTCCTGTGGGGCCCGCGCGGCCATGACGGCAGTGTCGTGCTGACCATGTCCGCCACCCGCGAGCGGCTGCTCGAGCGCTTCGAGTCGGTCGAGGAGGTCGGCCGGCTCGACGATCCCTACGCCATGCCCTACGAGACCGCCCGGCCGATCTATCTCTGCCGCGGCCTCAAGGGCTCGCTCATCGAGGATTGGCCCAAGCTCAAGCATTACGAGTGAGAGGGCCTCAGCCGGGCAGCTCGGGGAACAGCCCCGGCACGAAGCGCGACGCCAGGGAGGCAGGCACGGCCAGAGTGATCGCCGCTCGCGAGCTCGGCGATGTCAGCACGCCCCGATCGATGAGAACGGCAAGGATGCGGCGCGCCTGGCGATCGCCGGTGCCCGTGATTTCCGGCACTTGGCCACGTTCCAGCGTCCCTTGCCGAAGCACGGCGTCGAGGACGCCGCCTGCCTGTGGCGGCAGTCGGCCAAGCCGCACCTCCTCCTCGACCCAGAGCAGGATGCGCGCACGCAGGCGATCCGGCTGCATCAGGGAGTCCATGAACGAGACCTGGTCGATGCAGGTGCTCAGGAAGAACCGCGTGAACTCGGCTAGGCACTCCTCGCTGAGATGGCCGCGCCCGTCGAGATCGTTGCGTCGCGGCCGGTCGCAGGCCGCGAGATGCCCCTTATAGGTGCCGAGATTGCGCGCAAGCCCCCGGGCAACCGACCAGAGCGCGCCGGTGTCCAGCGCTTCCAGCAGCACCGCATGCGAAACCAGCCGGGCGACGCGGCCGTTGCCGTCGAGGAAGGGATGGATCCAGAGAAGCCGGTGATGCGCAGCCGCGATCGCAAGGATCGTCTCCGTCCGACCGAGCCCGCCATATGCTGCCGCGAAGCGTTCGAGGAAACGCGGCACCGCGGCCGGGCTGACGGCGAGGTGCCGGCCGACCTCGACATCATGCTCGCGCAGGCCTCCCGGCACGAGCCTCGTGCGTGGCGCCGATTCCCCGATCCACAGGAAGTCCTCCGGCAGTTCTTCGCAAAAGCGCCGATGGACCTCGCGAATGCCGTCGACGGTGACTGCCCGCCCAGCCAGACCGCCGCCGTCGATCCAGCGCTGGACAAGGATATGCGCCCGCGCCTCGAGCTGAAGGTCGCGCTTTGCGGCGTTGCCGCTGTAATCGTCTCTGAGCGCGCGCTCGATGTCGACCGGGTGCGTCCGGTGGCCCTCGATGAGATTGCTGTAGTAGCAGTTCATCGCCCGTACGAGATCGGCCAACGGCGCCGTCAGACCGCGCGGCAAGCTGCGCCGGAGCCCTGCGCTCCGCAGCGCCAGATCGAGCGCGAGATCCATCAGATGCCCCCGGTGGCGCGAGGTCTCGCCGAGCATCAACGGTTCCATCAAGGAAACCGACTCGCCTCGATCCGCCGGCGGCGTCATGTCCGGTTCAAAGTCCGTTTATTCTGCGAATAGGATATAGTTATATCAAATAGTTAAACGAAATCAATACATGTTTGGGAGCGCTATCATGTCCGCTTTGGCGGCCAGTCAGTGCCCCGCCTCCTGGAATGTCTCCGGCGCCGGGCTCACCACCGTGACCCCTTCGCGCTCGACCTGGAGCACGGCGTAGCCGCGCTCCGAGGTGCCGTCGGGGCGCAGCCGGAAGATGCCGTCGGCGCCGGCGAAGCCGCTGGGATTGGTGAGGGCGGCGGCGGTGAACCCGCCTCCCGGCACCTTCTGCAGCGTCGCCGCGACGGCAACGGCGTCATAGGCGAGGGTCGCCAGCCGGCCGGGCGCGTGGCCGTAGGCCTGAGTGAAGCGCTGAACGAACCCCGTGCGCGCATCGGGCGGCGGCGCCGCATACCAGCCGCCGACCAGCGCCGGCTCCCGGCCGATATCCGGCACGTCCCAGGAATCGATGCCGAGCAGCCGCACGTCCGGCTGGGCGATCTTGTAAACGGGGAGCACCGAGGCGACGTTCTTGAGGCGCTGCGCCGCGGGCTCGGGCAGCAGCACGGCCTGGAAACTGCCGCCATTGGCCAGCGCCTCGACCGCCGAGCGGGGATCGGCATTGCCCGGATCGTAGGTCTCGACCATGTCGACCGTGCCGCCGACCTGGGCGACGGCGTTGCGGAAAGCGGCCGTGGTGAGCTGTCCGTAGGGATTGGCCGGCGCCAGCACCGCGTAGTGGTCGATGCCCGTCGACTTCGCATATTCCGCGATGCGGTGCGCCTCCTGCTCGGGCAGGAAGCCCAGCACGAACACGCCGCCGCCGGCCACCCGCGCCTGGTTGGAGAAGCACAGCACGTTGACGCCGGCGGCGCGGGCGATCGGCGCCACCGCATCGGCTTCCTGCGCGGTCCGCGGGCCGATGATGAGGCGCGCGCCGTCGGCGACGGCCGACTGGGCGGCGGCGGCGGCACCTTCCGCCGTGCCGTGCGTGTCCTTGGGGGTCAGGACCATGTCGTTGCCGCCGAGTTCGGACAGCGCCAGCTCCGCGGCATCCAGCATGTCGCGCCCCAGCTGCGAGCTCTGGCCGGTCTGCGGCAGCAGCAGCGCCACGTCGGTGCGGCCGCCGAGATCGACCCGATGCGTCTGGCCGGGCGCCGGTGGCGGCGGAAGCGGCGCCGGAGGCGGCAGGACGGCTTGCTGAGTGGGTGGCGGCAGCGCTACGGTCGGCTCTTCGGCCATACAACCGACGAGTGCCAAAAGGGCGATAATGCATGGCGCGGCGAGCAGGCGGCGGTGCGACGGCGGACGGAGCAAACGGCACCTCCCAGTATGCGGTGCCGCAACCTAGCGACCGTCCCGGCGCAAGTAAACGCGGCGTCGAGCCCGGGTTGCATCTGGTCGCGACCCCCATCGGCAACCTCGGCGACATCACGCTGCGGGCGCTAGAGATCCTGCGCGCCGCCGATGTGATCGCCTGCGAGGACACGCGCGTCTCGGCGAAGCTGCTCGGGCGGTACGGCATCACGAATCGGCGAATCGCCTATCACGACCACAACGCCGAGCGGGTCCGGCCGGGGCTGCTGGCGCGGCTCGCCGAGGGTCAGGTCGTGGCGCTGATCTCCGACGCCGGCACGCCGCTCGTCTCCGATCCCGGGCATAAGCTCGTACGCGCGGCGCTCGACCGGTCGCTGCCGGTCCATGTAGCGCCCGGCGCCTCGGCGCCGCTGGCCGCGCTGCTGCTGAGCGGGCTGCCGAGCGACCGTTTCATGTTTGCGGGGTTTCTCGATTCGCGGCAGACGGCGCGGCGGCGCGACCTCGCGAGCCTGGCCGCAGTGCCGGCGACGCTGGTCTTCTTCGAGGCGCCGCAGCGCCTGGCGGCGTCGCTCGCCGACATGGCGCAGGTGCTGGGCGACCGCCAGGCCGCCGTGGCACGCGAGCTGACCAAGCTGCACGAAGAGGTGGCGCGCGGCAGGCTCGGCGAGTTGGCAGCGCGCTACACGGCCGCGGGACCGCCCAAGGGCGAGATCGTCGTTGTGGTGGGACCGCCCGAGGCGGCGGCTGCGGATGCCGCCGATCTCGACGCGGCGCTGCGCCGGGCGCTCAGGACGGAGAGCGTGCGCGATGCCGCCGCGACGGTGGCCGCCGCCAGCGGCCTGCCGCGCCGCAAGGTCTATGCCCGCGCCCTCGAAATCGCCGCTGAAACCCCGTGACCCGCGCGCGCACCTACGAGGCGGCGGAGCGCCACGGCCGCCAGGCGGAGCGGCTGGCCGCGCTCCTGCTGCGGCTCAAGGGCTACCGCATCCTGGCGCGGCACTGGAAGAGCCCGATGGGCGAGCTCGACATCGTGGCGGCACGCGGCCGCACCGTCGCCTTCGTCGAGGTCAAGGCGCGGGCGGCGGCGGCCGAGGCGGCGGAATCGCTGGGCGCTCGTCAGCGTCGGCGGATCGGCCGGGCGGCTTCACTCTTCATTGCCGCGCACCCGGCGCTGGCCGGCCATGATTTGCGCTTCGACCTGATGCTCGTGCTACCGTGGCGCCTGCCGGTCCACATCCCCAACGCCTGGCACGAGGACGCGTGACGCCATGAGCCTTGCCGTCGCGATCCAGATGGATCCGATCGAGACCATCAACATCGACGCCGATTCGACCTTCGTGCTGGCGCTGGAGGCGCAGCGCCGCGGCCACGCGCTGTTCCACTACCAGCCGCGCGAGATGTGGCTCGACGGCTCGCGCTTGCTCGCCCGCGCCCGCTCGCTTGAGGTGCGCCGCGAGCCCGGCCGGCATCACACGTTCGGCGAGGCGCAAGTCCTCGATCTCGCGACGATGGACGTCGTCCTAATGCGCCAGGATCCGCCCTTCGACATGGGCTACATCACGGCAACGCATCTGCTGGAGCAGATCCACCCGAAGACGCTGGTGGTGAACGATCCGCGGAGCGTGCGGAACGCGCCGGAGAAGCTTTTCGTGCTGGGTTTCCCCGACCTCATCCCGCCGACCCTGATCGCCCGCGACCGCGGCGCCATCGACGCGTTTCGCGCCCGGCACAAGGACATCATCGTCAAGCCGATCTACGGCAACGGCGGGGCTGGCGTGTTCCGGATCACGGAGGGCGACGAGAATCTCGGCTCGCTCCTCGAGATGTTCGCCATGGCCGGGACCGCAC
This sequence comes from Allostellaceae bacterium, assembly GCA_035308865.1. GTDB lineage: Bacteria > Pseudomonadota > Alphaproteobacteria > ATCC43930 > CGMCC-115725 > DATGFU01. The sequence goes on from DATGFU010000483.1 coordinate 10,538, forward strand.
CGCTGATCGTCCAGCGCTACATCCCGGAAGTGCGGCAGGGCGACAAGCGCATCATCCTGATCGACGGCGAGCCCGCCGGCGCGGTGCTGCGGGTGCCGGCGCTGGGCGAGGCGCGCGCCAACCTCCATGTCGGCGGCAAGGCGGTGCGCACGACGCTGACGGCGCGCGAACGCGAGATCTGCGCCCGGATCGGCCCGACGCTGCGGGAGCAGGGGCTGATCTTCGTCGGCATCGATGTGATCGGCGACTACCTGACCGAGATCAACGTGACCTCGCCGACCGGCCTTCAGGAGATCTGCCGCCTCGACGGCGCGCGGCTGGAGGTCGGCATCTGGGACGCGATCGAGCGGCGACGGTGAGATTCCCTCTCCGCCCCTGGGGGTGGAGAGGGTTAGGGTGAGGCGGGGGATGGCTGGCGCGCTTCGGCGCGGCCCACCTCACCCCGTCCCTCTCCCCCTTAAGGGCGGAGAGGGAGGCTACACCCCCGAGTGAATCACCAGCGGCGAGCCGTCGGTGTAGCGGGACAGGCGGAACTCGTGGGGGTCGACCGAGGGCGTCTCGCCGGCGACCAGTTCGGCCATCAGATGCCCCGCGCCCGGGCCGATGCCGAAGCCGTGGCCGGAGAAGCCGGTGGCGACGAAGAAGCCGGGCTTGACTTCGTCGATCACCGGCACGGCGTCGGGCGTCGCGTCGATGAAGCCGGCCCATTGCTGCTCGATGCGCGCGGTCG
>DATGFU010000484.1:0-8798 GCA_035308865.1 Allostellaceae bacterium
ACCTGCCCCTATCATCAGTGGACCTACGGACTGGACGGCCGCCTGCTCAGCGCGCCGCAGATGCAGGCGGGATTCGACCGCAGCGCGTACGGGCTCGGCGCGGTGCACATCGAGACCGTTGCGGGCCTGATCTTCATCTGCCTTGCCGAAAACCCGCCGCCCTTCGAGCAGTGCCGCGCCGACCTGGAGCCGGTCCTGGCCCCGCATGACCTCCTGAACGGCAAGATCGCCGTGACGCTCGACGTCGTCGAGCGGGCGAACTGGAAGCTGGTCATGGAGAACGCCCGCGAGTGCTATCACTGCGCCGCCCGGCATCCCGACCTGCGCGCTTCGTTCCCGGTCGCCTATTTTGCGGCTCAGAGCGACAAGGACAAAGCGCGGGCCACGGCGTTCCGGTCGCGCATGGCGGCGTTCGGCATGCCCACGGGCCCCTACGAAGGCGAATGGTGGCAGGTCGAGCGGTTCCCGCTCAACGAGGGCGCCGTCAGCATCTCGCTGGACGGGCAGGCCGTGTCGCGGCGCCTGCTCTGTGCCGTCGCCGACGGCGACGTGGGGTCCGTGCGCATATCGATCGAGCCGCACAGCTTCGCCCATGCCGTGGGCGATCACGTGCTGACCTTCAGCGCGATGCCGACCGGCCCCGAGGAGACCGTGGTGCGGATGAAGTTCCTCGTCCACAAGGATGCGGTCGAGGGCGTGGACTACGATCGCCAGCGGCTGATCGAGACCTGGAACCGGACCAACGACCAGGATCGCGATCTCGCGGAGACCAATCAGCGCGGCGTGAACAGCATCGGCTACCGGCCGGGTCCCTACTCGGAGGATGCCGAGAAGAACGCGATCCGCATCGCCAACTGGTACTGCGAGAAGGCGTGGCGGTATATCGAGGCGCGGCGTCCCGGCGACGGCGGCGTACCGGCCCTGAGCCTGACCGAAGCCGGCGTCCGCGCCGCGCGTGCTTGAGCCTGACGGACGTCCAGCCATGAAAACACATGCACAGGTTGTGGTGATCGGCGGCGGCGTCGTCGGCTGCAGCGTCCTCTACCATCTCACCAAGGCCGGGTGGCGCGATGTCGTCCTGGTCGAGCGCGACCAGCTGACCGCCGGCTCGACCTGGCACGCGGCCGGCGGGTTCCACACCCTGAACGGCGACCCGAACGTCGCCAAGCTCCAGGGCTACACGATCGGCCTCTACGACGAGCTCGAACGGATCTCCGGCCAGTCCTGCGGCCTGCACCGTTCCGGCGGGCTCATGCTGGCCGACACGCCGGAGCGCATGGAATGGCTCAAGATGGCTCATGCCCGCGGTCGCTATCTCGGGCTGGAGACAGAGCTGCTGACCCCGAGCGAGGCCAAGAAGCTGCTTCCGCTCATCGAGGAGCAGTATTTCGTCGGCGCGATGCTGGACGTCGCCGACGGCAATCTCGATCCCGCGGGCACCACCCATGCCTATGCGAAGGCGGCGCGGATCGGCGGCGCCGAGATCTATTTGAAGACCATGGTCACCGAGCTGCAGCCGACGCCGGACGGCAGCTGGGACGTCGTGACCAATGCCGGGACCATTCGCGCCGAGCATGTCGTCAATTGCGGCGGCCTGTGGGCGCGCGAGGTCGGCCGCATGGTCGGGCTCGAGCTGCCGGTGCTGGCCATGGAGCACATGTATCTAGTGACCGACGAGATCCCGGAGGTCGTCGAGTTCAACAAGACCCACGGCCACGAGCTGCCCCACGCCATCGACTTCAAGTCGGAGATCTATCTCCGCCAGGAACGCACCGGCATCGTGCTCGGCACCTACGAGCATGACTGTGTGCCGTGGCAGCCGCGGCAGACGCCATGGGATTTCGGCAGCGAGCTCCTGATCCCGGACCTCGACCGCATCGCCGGCAATCTGGAGATCGGGCAGCGCCATTTCCCGGCGCTGGCGCGCGCCGGCATCAAGACGGTCATCAACGGCCCGTTCACCTTCGCGCCCGACGGCAATCCGCTGGTCGGGCCGGTGCAGGGGCTGCGGAACTTCTGGTGCGCCTGCGCCGTGATGGCGGGGTTCAGCCAGGGCGGCGGCATCGGCCTGGCGCTCGCCGACTGGATGGTGCACGGCGATCCGGGCTTCGACGTCTGGGCGATGGACGTCGCGCGCTACGGCGAGTGGGCGACGCGCTCCTACACGAATGTGAAGGTGCGGGAGAATTACTCCCGCCGCTTTTCGATCCGCTTCCCGAACGAGGAGCTGCCGGCGGCCCGGCCGCAGCAGACGACCGCGCTCTACGACATCCTGCGCCAGCGCGGCGCGGTGATGGGCGACAGCTGGGGCCTCGAGACGCCGCTTTGGTTCGCGCCGAAGGGCGTGCCGGCCGAGGACGTGGTCTCGTTCCACCGCTCGACCGATTTCCCGCATGTCGGCGCCGAGTGCCGTGGCGTGCGCGATGCGGTCGGCGTCACGGAGATCGCCAATTTCGCCAAGTACAGGATCGAAGGGCGCGGGGCCGAGGCGTTCATCGCCCGGCTGATGACCAACCGGCCGCCGAAGCAGGGCCGCCTCGTCCTCACACCGATGCTCAACGAGCGCGGCAAGCTGATCGGCGACTTCACGATCGCCCGTGCCGCCGATGACCGCTTCCTGATGTGGGGCTCTTCGCAGGCGCAGAAGCACCACATGCGCTGGTTCGAGGCGCATCTGCCGAGCGACGGCTCGGTCGCGGTGACGCGGTACGACATGGGCCTGGTCGGGCTGGCGATCGCCGGACCGAAATCGCGCGAGCTGCTGGAGCGCCTGACCGACGAGGATGTCTCGGTCACCGGCATGCGCTTCATGGATTTTCGCGCGATGGACGTCGCCAACGTGCCGGCCATGATCAACCGGGTGAGCTATACGGGCGAGCTCGGCTACGAGATCTGGGTCACGCCCGAGTACCTGCGGCGCCTCTATCAGGGGATCGTTTCCGAGGGCGAGCCGCTCGGCCTGGTGCATTTCGGCATGCGCGCGCTGCTCTCGCTGCGGCTGGAGAAGAACTTCCCGACCTGGTACCGCGAGCTTCGGCCGATCTACGGGCCGTTCGAGGCGGGCGTCGACCGCTTCGTCGCGCTCGACAACCGCAGTTTCATCGGCAGCGAGGCGGCACTCCGCGAACGGGACGAGGGCGGGGCCTTGCGGCGGGTCAGCCTGGAGGTCGACGCGGCCGATGCCGATGCGATGGGTGACGAGCCGATCTGGCATGACGGCCGCGTCGTCGGCTGGGTGACCTCGGGCGGCTACGGGCACCGGATCGAGAAATCGCTGGCCCAAGGCTACGTCCCAAGGGAACTCGCCGGCCATCTGTCGCGTGGTGCCTTCGAGATCGAGATCATCGGCGACCGCCGCAAGGCAACCGTGCTCAGCGATCCGCCCTTCGATCCCGCCGGCACCCGCATGCGGGCGTAGGGGGACGGCAGCATGGCGGTCGATCCAGAGGCGCTCGATACGTTCAGACGGCACGGCGCTGCCTGCATCAAGGGTGGATTTTCAGGCTGGGTTGACGTCATTGCCGCCGGCATCGAGCGCAATATGCGCGAGCCGGGACCGCTGGCCTCCAGCCCCGTCCGCGCCGGTGAACCTGGTCATTTCTTCGACGATTACTGCAATTGGCAGCGCATCCCGGAGTTTGCCCGGGTCGTCCGCGAGTCCCCTGCCGCCGAGCTTGCTGCCGCCTTCATGGAGTCGGACACAGCCCAGTTCTTTCACGACCATGTGCTGGTCAAAGAGCCGGGAACGCAAAAGCCGACCCCGTGGCATCAGGACATTCCTTACTATTTCATCGGGGGTCGGCAGACCGTCAGCTTCTGGATTCCCGTCGACCCGGTGCGCGAGGCGACGCTGCGCTTCGTCGCCGGCTCGCATCTCTGGCCACGCTGGGTGAGCCCCGTTCGCTGGCTGGACGACAGCAGCTTCTACGGCGGCGACGCGGATTATCTGCCGGTGCCGGACCCGGACAACGATCCCTCGATGGAGGTGATCGAATGGCAGCTCGAGCCGGGAGACGCGGTCGCTTTCGATTTCCGCACGGTCCACGGCGCGCGCGGCAATCTCTCCGCAGGACGCCGCCGGGTCCTTTCGCTGCGCTGGGTCGGCGACGACGCGCGCTATGCCGAGCGCCCGGGCCGTACCTCGCCGCCCTTCCCGGGCCACGGCATGGTGCCGGGCCAGCGGCTCCGCGAAGACTGGTTTCCGGTCATCAGGCCGCAAACGTCCCGCCGGCCGGGATAAGCCGGGACGTCGATGCGCTATTCCGCGCTGAACCTGCTCAGGAATGCGCTGAACGGGCATCGGTCCTGGCCGGTGGCGTGGCGTGACGCCGCGCCGAAGCCGCGTTACGACGCGGTGATCATCGGCGGCGGGGGGCACGGGCTGGCCGCCGGCTACTATCTCGCCCGCCGCTTCGGCATGACCAACGTCGCGGTGCTGGAGAAGAGCTGGATCGGCTCGGGCAATGCCGGCCGTAACACGACGACCATCCGCTCCAACTACCTCCAGCCCGGCAACATCCCGTTCTACGAGTGGTCGCTCAAGCTCTGGGAGGGGATGGAGCAGGAACTCAACTACAACACCATGGTCAGCCAGCGTGGCGTGCTCGGCATCTTCCACTCGGACGGGCAGCGCGACGCCAATGCGCGGCGCGGCAATGCGATGCGCGTCCACGGCGCGGACTCGGTGCTGCTCGACCGCGACGCGCTCAGGCGGCTCACGCCCTATCTCGATTTCGACAATGCCCGCTTCCCGATCCTGGGCGGGCTGCTGCAGCCGCGCGCCGGCACGGCGCGCCATGATGCGGTCGTGTGGGGCTACGCGCGCGCCGCCGACCGGCTGGGCGTGGACATCGTGCAGAATTGCGAGGTCGTCGGCATCCGGATCGAGTCCGGGGCCGTCGTCGGGCTGGAGACGACGCGCGGGGCCATCGCGACCGACCGCGTCGGGATCTCCGTCGCCGGCAGCTCCTCGCGCGTGGCGGCGCTCGCCGGTCTCCGGCTGCCGATCGAGAGCCACGTGCTGCAGGCCTTCGTGACCGAGGCGGTCAAGCCGGTGCTCGATCCCGTCATCGCCTACGGCGCGGGGCATTTCTACATCTGCCAGTCGGACAAGGGCGGGCTGGTCTTCGGCGGCGACATCGACGGCTACAACTCCTATGCCCAGCGCGGCAACCTGCCGACGATCGAAAATGTCTGCGAAGCTGGGATGGCGATGATGCCGAGGATCGGCCGCGTGCGCATCCTGCGCCACTGGGGCGGGATCGCGGACATGTCGATGGACGGTTCGCCCATCATCGATCGCACGCCGGTCACCGGGCTCTATCTGAATGCCGGCTGGTGCTACGGCGGCTTCAAGGCGACCCCTGCGGCGGGCTGGGGCCTCGCTCACCTGATCGCCCGCGACGCGTCTCATCCCGATTGCGCCGCCTATCGTCTCGACCGGTTCAGGATCGGCCACGTGATCGACGAGAACGGCCGCGGCCCGCAGCCGAATTTGCACTGATGGATCGGCCAACGATGACCGCGGATAGGTCCGCGCGGCCCCTCCCCCCAACCCCCTCCCGCGAGGGGAGGGGGAGAGTTCTTGCCGTTGTATTCCCCCTCCCCTTGCGGGAGGGGGTTAGGGGGAGGGGTGTTTTGGCCGCAGCGTCCGAGCCATGCGCCTGACCTGCCCCTATTGCGGTGAACGAGACTCCCGGGAGTTCGTCTATCGCGGCGATGCGGCGCCGCGCCGGCCCGACGGTCAGGGGCCCGACGCGCTCGATGCGTTCCATGACTATGTCTTCCTGCGCGACAACAAGGCCGGGGTGATGGCGGAGCTCTGGCAGCACGTCGCCGGCTGCCGCTCCTGGCTCGTCGTCATGCGCGATACGCGTACCCACGAGGTCTCCGCCGTCACTTTCGCCGGCGGATCGGATCCATGACGATGCGCCTCGCCAGCGGCGGGCTGATCGACCGCTTCCGGCCGCTCTCCTTCACCTTCGACGGGCGCCGCATGACCGGGTTCGCCGGCGATACGCTGGCCTCGGCGCTGATCGCCAACGGCGTCTCGCTGGTCGGCCGATCCTTCAAGTACCACCGGCCGCGCGGCGTGCTGACCGCCGGCTCGGAGGAGCCCAACGCACTGGTCGAGCTGCGCCGGGACGCCCGGCGCGAGCCTAATGTCAAGGCGACCTCCGCCGAGCTCTACGATGGGCTCGAGGCACGGAGTCAGAACCGCTGGCCGTCGCTCGACTTCGACCTGATGAGTTGGACGGCGCCGCTGTCGCCGCTGCTCGCCGCCGGGTTCTACTACAAGACCTTCATGTGGCCGGCCGCGTTCTGGGAGACAATCTACGAACCGCTCATCCGCCGCGCCGCCGGGCTCGGCCGAGCGGCCGCGCTGCCCGATCCCGACCGCTACGAGAAATGCTTCGCCTTCTGCGACGTGCTGGTGATCGGGGCGGGTCCTGCCGGGCTGATCGCCGCGCGCGCTGCTGCCCGTTCCGGCGCGCGGGTGATCCATTGCGACGAGGATTTCGTCCTCGGCGGGCGTCTGCTGGCGGAACGGCTGGAGATCGACGGCATCCCCGGCGCCGCGTGGGCCGGGCAGGTCGTCGAGGAGCTTGCCGGCGCCGCCAACGTCACGCTGATGCCACGGACGACGGTGTTCGGTTCCTATGATCACGGCGTCTTCGGTGCGCTAGAGCGTGTCGCCGACCACTTCCCCGAGCCGCCGCCTTACCTGCCGCGCCAGCGGCTGTGGCAGATCACGGCGAAGCGTACGATCCTGGCTTCGGGCGCGGTCGAGCGGCCGATCGCCTTTGCCGGCAACGATCTGCCGGGGATCATGCTCGCCGGCGCCGTCCGCACCTACGTGAACCGCTTCGGCGCGCTGCCGGGACGACGCGTCGCGGTGTTCACCAACAACGACGATGGCTGGAAGACGGTGGAGACCTGCGCGGCGGCCGGGATGACCGTCGCCGCGGTGATCGATTCGCGCCCTGACCCGGCGCCGGCACTCCGCTCGGCCGCCGAGCAGGCCGGTGCGGCCGTGATGGCGGGCGCCCAGGTGCGCGAGGCGCTGGGCGGTCGCCATCTGAGTGCGGTGGAGATCGCGCGGGCGGACGGCACGGTTCAGCCGCTCGACATCGACCTGCTTGCCGTGTCGGGCGGCTGGAACCCGTCGATGGCGCTCGCCTCGCATCGCGGCACGAAGCCGCTCTGGGATGAGGTTCGGGGCATGCACCTGCCCGGTCCCCGTTCTGGCATGTCCGTAGCGGGCGCCGTCGCGGGGCACTGGACGCTCGGCGCCTGCCTTAGGGCCGGCACGTTGGTCGGGACCTCGATCGCCACGGATTGCGGCTTTGACGCACCGAAGCCGCCGGTCCCCGAAGCCTCGCCCGAGAGTGATGCAATCACCAAGCTGTGGCAGGTCCCCGGCGGGCGGAAGAAGAGCTTCGTCGATTTCCAGAACGACGTGACCATCCAGGATATCGAGATCGCCCATCGCGAGGGCTTCCGCTCGGTCGAGCATCTGAAGCGCTACACCACGCTCGGCATGGCGACCGACCAGGGCCGCCTCGCCAATACGAGCGGGCTCGCGATCATGGCGGCGCTGACCGGGCGCTCGATTCCCGAGACCGGCACGACCACCTATCGGCCCCCCTACACGCCGGTCGCGATCGCGGCCTTCGCCGGTCCGCATCGTCACCAGAATTACCGGCCGACCCGGCGTCTGCCGGCGCATCGCTGGTCGGCGGAGCAGGGCGCCTCATTCGCGACGGCCGGGCTGTGGCTGAGGCCGGAATGGTACGCGCGGCCGGGGGAGGCGGGCTGGAAGGAGATCGTCGGGCGCGAGGTGCGGGCGGTCCGTTCCGGCGTGGGTCTCGCCGACGTGTCGACGCTCGGCAAGATCGACGTGCAGGGCGGCGATGCCGCTGTCTTCCTCGACCGCATCTACTGCAATCCGATCGCCAGCCTGCCGGTCGGCAAGGCGCGCTACGGGCTGATGCTGCGCGAGGACGGGATCGTCATGGATGACGGCACCGTCTCCCGGCTCGGGCCTCAGCATTTCCTCCTCTCGACGACCAGCGCGGGCGCCGAGCACGCGATGGAGCACCTGGAATTCAGCCATCAGGTGCTGTGGCCAACGCTCGACGTCCAGATGGTCGCGGTGACCGAGCAATGGGCGCAGTTCTCGATCGCCGGCCCGCGCTCGCGCGAGACGCTGGAGCGCGTCGTCGACCCCGGGAACGACCTCTCGAACGCGGCGCTGCCGTTTCTCGGCGTCGTCGAGCTGACGGTCGGCGACGGGATTCCGGCGCGGCTGTTCCGCATCTCCTTCTCGGGCGAGCTGGCCTACGAGCTGGCCGTGCCGGCGCGCCACGGCGAGGCGACCGCGCGCGCGATCGCCGCGGCTGGTGCCGAGTTCGGGCTCGCGCCCTACGGGCTGGAGGCCTTGCTGGTTATGCGGCTCGAGAAGGGCTTCGTCTCCAGCGACGAGATCGACGGCAGCACGACGGCCCGCGATCTCGGCCTCGGCAAGATGATGTCCCAGAAGAAGGACTATGTCGGGCGCGTGCTGGCCGGGCGGCCGGCGCTGGTCGCCGTGGATCGTCCTGCGATCGCCGGGGTGAAGCCGGTGGACCGTGCCGCGAGGTTCAATGCCGGCGCCCATCTCCTCCCTCTCGACGGACCCGCCACGGGCATAGCAGACCTGGGCCACATCACCTCCGCCGCGTGGTCGCCGACGCTCGGCCACTGGATCGGGCTCTGCCTTGTCAAGGGCGGCCCCGCCCGTCACGGCGAGCGGCTGC
>DATGFU010000485.1:0-4204 GCA_035308865.1 Allostellaceae bacterium
GACATGCGCCGTCGAAATCGTGATCCCACGCGCCTTCTCCTCAGGCGCCTTGTCGATCTGGTCGTACGCCGTGTACGTCGCACCACCCGTCTCCGCCAACACCTTCGTGATCGCAGCCGTCAACGACGTCTTGCCATGATCAACATGACCAATCGTCCCGATGTTGCAGTGCGGCTTCGTCCGCGCAAATTTCGCCTTCGCCATGGCTTGAACTCCGTCTTCTACAATGCGTCAGGCGGCCGATCGCGGCCGGAACTCGCCCAGGATCACCGGGGCGGAGGGATCGCAGAGCGTATCCCCTGAACTGGTATGCTCGAGCCCGGCCAGCGCCACCACGTCGCCGGCCCGCGCCGTCTCGACCGTCTCGCTGTGCTTGGCCCGCACGCGGATCATCGGGCCCACGCGCTCGTCGCGCCGCGAGGCCGGGTTGAACACGCGGTCGCCGGTTGCGAGCGCGCCGGCATAGACCCGCAGGAAGGTCATCCTTCCGGCCGTCGGTTCGCTCACCGTGCGGAAGGCGAGGCCGGCGAAGCTCGCATCGTCGCTCGCCTGCTGCTCGATCTCGGTGCCGTCCGCGGCGAAGGCCTTGTGCGCGACGTCCGACGGCGCCGGCAGGTAATCCACGATGGCGTCGAGCAGCCGGCGGGTGCCGCGGTTGCGGAAAGCCGAGCCGCACAGCACCGGCACCAGCGTGCCGGCACGCACCGCCTCGCGGATCGCCGGCCCAAGCGCCGCACCATCCTTGCCGCCGACCGCCGTCGCCAGGGCCTGGTGCGCGGCCGCGGCCGCGGCCTGGAACTCGGACGGGATCACGCCGTGCTCGGCGGCGTCCGCGTTGGCCGGCCAGAGCAGCCCGATCATGCCGACGACGTCGACCAGCCCAGCCAGCCCGGCGCCGGCGCCGATCGGCAGCTGCAACGGCAGGCCCTGCGCGACTGACCGCGCGATCGCTTCGAAATCGCTGCCGGCCCGGTCGAGCTTGTTGACGAAGACCAGCCGGGCGAGGCCACGCGAAGCCGCCTGGGCCAGCGCCGCATCGACCTCCGGCGTGACGCCGCGCTCGGCATCTACGACCACGACGACCGCATCGATGGCGTTCATCGCTGCCGAATCGACTGGCCGGCCGAGCGCCGGCAGCTCGATCAGGTTGAGGCGATGGCCGTGCCAGTCGCAGCTCGTGGCACCCGAGGTCTGGGTGATCGCGCGCTCGTCCGCCATCGGGTCCGCCATTGCGTCCGACAATTCGGCGATGGCCAGGATCCGCTCGGTCGTGGTCGTCCGTCCGGCATCCTGGCTGGCGAGGATGCCGATCGTCCGATAGCGATCGATGGGGATGGCGGGCGACATGGCGGAGGGCTCGGGTTCCCGATTACCAGCGGTAATGCGAGAACGCCTTGTTGGCGTCCGCCATGCGGTGGGTGTCTTCACGCTTCTTGACGGCCGAGCCGCGGTTGTTGGCCGCGTCCACCAGCTCGCCCGAGAGCCGCTCTTCCATGCTCTTCTCGCTGCGCGACCGGGAGGCGCCGATCAGCCAGCGGATGGCGAGCGCCTGGCTGCGGTCGTTCCGCACCTCGACCGGCACCTGGTAGGTGGCGCCGCCGACGCGCCGCGACCGCACCTCGATCGCCGGCCGCACGTTGTTGAGCGCGTCGTGGAAGAGGCGCAGCGGGTCCTGGCCGGTCCGCTTCGCCATGCGCTCGAAGGCGCTGTAGACGATCGCCTCGGCGACCGACTTCTTGCCCTCGTACATCAGGCAGTTCATGAACTTGGTCAGCACCAGGTCGCCGAACTTGGCGTCCGGATGGACCTCGCGCTTGGTGGCGCTGTGGCGTCGCGACATCGTTCCGCTCCCTTACTTCGGCCGCTTGGCGCCGTACTTGGACCGGCGCTGACGGCGGTCCTTGACGCCCTGCGTGTCGAGCGTGCCGCGGATGATGTGGTAGCGAACGCCGGGCAGATCCTTGACGCGGCCGCCGCGGATCAGCACGACCGAGTGCTCCTGCAGGTTATGGCCCTCGCCGGGGATGTAGCTGGTGACTTCGAACGTGTTGGTCAGCCGCACGCGCGCCACCTTGCGGAGCGCCGAGTTCGGCTTCTTGGGCGTGACCGTATAGACGCGCGTGCACACGCCGCGCTTCTGCGGACAGTTCTCCAGCGCCGGCACCTTGTTCCGCGCGGCCAGCGGCGCCCTTGGCTTCCGGATCAGCTGATTGATCGTCGGCATCCAACACCCTTCTTCCAAAGCGTTTCGCGCCGAGCGACACGCATCGGCGCCGTCGGCACGTCTCTTCCACCACAGTCGAAAAACGCCGACCCTTGCGGACCGGCGAGCGCCAAACACCAAACTTCAGGCTGCGTATAGGTGGCGCACCTACTGCCAGCCCGCCCTAAAAGGCCGCGGGAACCTATACGCGGTGCCGGGGGGCGTCAAGCAGATTGCGGAAGTGCGGCCATGCTTCCAGCGGGGGCAGTCGCCCCGCGCCAGCAGCGCCGATGCTACTGGCCGTCGGGCGTTCCGCCGCTGCCGGAACTGCCGGACATGCCCTGCCGGTGGTGGCCGTGATGGTGATACTGCTGCGCGCCGGTGGAGGAGGACCCGTCCTGGGACGGCGGCGACGGGGTCTGCCCCGGATCGGTTGATGCGCCGGTCTGCGGCGCTGGCGCCGGAGTCTGCGGCGTAACCGGCGGTCCGGACGTGGACTGGGCGAACGCCGCCGACGACAGCGCCAAGGCGAGAGCGAGCGCTCCCGAGCGGATCGATTTCATGGGTCTTCCCGTCCCGATGTCAGCCTGAACTCTGAATCGGATACGGACAGGACGGGGAGGGCATCCCCGACCTGCGGCAGGCGTGCCGCCCGGTCTCTTCCCATCGGGACCGGGACCGGGCGGTTTCCGTCGCTCTGCTACTCCCCGGCCGCGGCGACCGGCTGCTGGTCTTCGATCGCCGGCGTCTCGGGGTTGGCCGCTTCGAGCTCGCGGTCGCGCTGGGCGGCCACTTCTTTCCAGCGGGCCATCACCGAGCCGGTGCCGGCCGGGATGAGCCGGCCGACGATTACGTTCTCCTTGAGTCCCTGCAGCCCGTCGATCCGGCCGGACACGGCCGCCTCGGTGAGCACGCGGGTGGTCTCCTGGAACGACGCCGCCGAGATGAACGACTTGGTCTGCAGGCTTGCCTTGGTGATGCCCTGCAGCACCGGGCGGCCGCGGGCCAGCCGGCCTTGGAGACCCTCGGTCTTGGCGTTCTCGACCTCGAAGTCGCTCCGGTCGATCTGCTCGCCGACCAGGAAGGTCGTGTCGCCGCCGTCGTCGATCTCGACCTTCTGCAGCATCTGGCGAACGATCACCTCGATGTGCTTGTCGTTGATCTTGACGCCCTGCAGCCGATAGACCTCCTGGATCTCGTTGATGAGGTAGCTCGCCAGCGCCTCGACCCCGAGAATGCTCAGGATGTCGTGCGGTACCGGGTTGCCGTCCATCAGCAGGTCGCCCTTCATGACGAAGTCGCCCTCCTGCACCGAGATGTGCTTGCCCTTGGGGATGAGGTACTCGACCGGCTGGCCGCCCTCCGCCTCGGGCACCACCAGGATGCGTCGCTTGGTCTTGTAGTCCTTGCCGAACTCGACGCGCCCGTCGGACTCGCTGATGATCGCGAAATCCTTGGGCTTGCGCGCCTCGAACAGCTCGGCCACCCGCGGCAGGCCGCCGGTGATGTCGCGGGTCTTCGACGATTCCCGCGGGATGCGGGCGAGCACGTCGCCGGCCTTCACGGGAGCCCCGTTGTCGACCGACAGGATCGCGTCGACCGACATGAAGTAGCGGGCCTCCATGCCGCTGGCGAGGGTCAGCACCTCGCCGGCGGCGTCGCGGACCGTGATCCGCGGCTTCAGATCGTTGCCGCGCGGCTGCTGCTTCCAGTCGATGACCACCTTGGAGGCGATGCCCGTCGCCTCGTCGAGCACCTCGCGCATCGAGGTGCCTTCGACGAGGTCGACGTAATGGGCGATGCCGTCCTTCTCGGTGATGATCGGGATCGTGTACGGATCCCACTCGGCGAGCTTCTGGCCCTTCTTGACCGTGGCCCCTTCGTCGGCCAGCAGCTTGGCGCCATACGGCACGCGATGGCGGGCGCGCTCGCGGCCGTTCTCGTCCACGAGAACCATCTCGCAGTTACGGCCCATCACCACCGGGATGCCGGTGCTGTTGA
>DATGFU010000486.1:0-25642 GCA_035308865.1 Allostellaceae bacterium
CGCTAGCGTGATTCCGGACGGCGTCGCCACAAGGATGAATCGAGCGTCCTGGTAGCAGGCATAGTTAAGCGCATCGAGCCCGCGGCAGATAAACGGATCATAGACCGTGCCGATCGGCAGCAGCCGCTCCCCGAACAGCGAGTGCGCAAGGCCCATCGCCGAAAGCGTCAGAAAGAGGTTCATCTCGGCGATCCCGAGTTCCAAATGCTGGCCACCCGGGGAGAAATCCCAGTTGTAGGTCGAGGGAATCCGCTCCGACTTGAACAGATCCTTGAGCTCCTCAGAGGCGTAGAGGCCGCGTCGATTGACCCAGCCGCCGAGATTGGTCGACACGGTGACGTCGGCCGAGGTCGTGACGATGCGTTCAACGAACGGCGCATCGAGCTTGCCGAGCTCGTTCAGGATCATGCCGAAGCCTTGCTGGGTCGACAGCACGCGCTGACGCGGGACCGGGAGCGGCGGGATGGCCAGAGTCGGCGCCTGGAGCCTTCGCTCCGATTGCTGCGCGAAAGGAACCGATCTCAGGAAGCGCTCGATTCTGTCCGCCGGCAGCGACAGACCCTCGTAGCGGTCCCATTCGCGGCCCGGCCGGACCCCGGCCGCCCGGCGGTATCCCTCCATCTGCTCGAGCGTCAGCAGGCCCGCGTGGTTGTCCTTGTGGCCGGCAATCGGAAGCCCGAAGCCCTTGATGGTGTAGGCGATGAACACGACCGGCCGGTCATGCTCGATGCTCTCGAAGGCATGCAGCAGGCTCGGCAGGTCGTGGCCTCCGAGATCGGTCATCAGGCGCGCCAGCTCGGCATCGGATCGGCTCTCGACCAGCCGGTTCACCGGCCCCTGATCGCCGAGATCCTCCAGGAGCCGCTTGCGCCAAGCCTCGCCGCCGCGATAGGCAAGCGAGGAGTAGAGTTGGTTCGGGCACGTATCGATCCAGGCCTTCAGCTTGTCGCCGCCCGGCTCGACAAAGGCAGCCTCCAGCAGCTCGCCATACTTGAGGACCACGACGTCCCAGCCGAAAGCCCGGAACAGCGCCTCGAAACGGTCGAACAACCCCTCGCGGACGATCGCGTCGAGGCTTTGCCGATTGTAGTCGATGATCCACCACGTATTGCGGATGCCCTGCTTCCAGCCCTCCAGCAGCGCCTCGAAAATGTTGCCTTCGTCCATCTCGGCGTCGCCGAGCAGCACGATCATCCGCCCCTCCGGCCGGTCCGCGGCCCAGCCATGGGCCTTCACGTAATCCTGGACGAGGCTCCCAAACAGAGTCTGTGCAACGCCAAGCCCGACGGAGCCGGTGGAGAAGTCGACGCTTTCGCCGTCCTTGGTCCGAGAGGGGTAGGACTGGGCGCCCTTGTAGCCGCGGAACGCTTCCATGTTCTCCCGCGTCTGTCGTCCAAGCAGGTATTGGATCGCGTGGAAGGCGGGACTCGCATGCGGCTTGACGGCAACCCGGTCCTCAGGCCGCAGCACCGCAAAATAGAGCGCGGTCAGGATCGTCCCCAGCGAGGCTGACGACGCCTGGTGGCCGCCAACCTTGAGCCCGTCCCCGCCCTCGCGCAGATGGTTGGCCTGGTGGATCATCCAGGCCGAGAGCCAGAGCACTTTCTTCTCCAGCTCGATCAGATAAGGCAGCCGCACGTCGCTCATGGTGCATCCCTCGATGAACACGGCAGCGTACGCCCATTGCGTTGGCAGAACTTGCCAATTGTGCCACTGTCATTAAGCGAACTGGCAGAATCCACCAGATCATAAGCCCGAGGCAGGCAATCATGCCCAAGCGGAACCTCGATGCCATCGACCGCCAGATCCTGCTCGAACTGCAGCGCAACGGCAGAGCCTCGATCCAGGAGCTGGCGGAAGCCGTCGGGCTCACCCCATCGCCTTGCCTCAGGCGCGTCCGCATGCTCGAAGAGGCGGGCGTCATCCGTGGCTATGTCGCTCTGGTGGACGCCGAGGCAGTCGGGCTGCCGGTCAATGTCTTCGCCTCGGTCAGGCTCGAACGGCAGCGTGAAGAGGAGCTCGAACGCTTCAACCAGGCGATCGCCCGGTGGCCGGAGGTTGTCGAGTGCTATCTCATGACCGGCCCGCGGGACTACCTGCTCCGCATCGTCGTACCCGACCTCCCCTCCTACGAAACCTTTCTCAAGGCCAAGCTGACGCGCCTCGACGGTGTCCGCTCGATCGAGTCCAGCTTCTCGCTTGGCCAAGTGAAGCACACAAACGTACTGCCGATCGTCTAGGGCACTCACCGGCCTCACCCCTCCGGCGGGCTATGAGGCATCGTCCGGCGTCACGCGGCCCAGCGGCATATAGCTGGCGGGGCGCCGCTCCCTGAAGGCCTTCAAGGCCTCCTTCGAATCCGGATGCCCACTCATTCTCACGGTGTAACGCTGCTCGAACTCGTAGCCGGCGCGAAGGTCCATCGTCTCGATCCGGTTGAGGACCTGCTTGCCGAGACGCACGGCCGTCGGACTGAAGCCGGCGATCCGCAGGGCGAGGCGCCGCGCCTCAGCGAGCATGCCGACGCGATCGGTGATGATGATCGGGGCGCCCGCCGCGGCGAGCTCTGCGGCGGTGAGGGACTCGCCCGTGAAGAACATTCGCCGGACCAGCGGCTGCGGGGCCAGCCGCGCGAGGTGCCGTGCGCCGCCCATGACGCCAACGGTCAGCTCCGGCAGCCCCAGCCGCGCCTCACGGTCGGCGACGATGAAGTCGCACGACGCGGCGATCGCGAGCCCGGTCCCGAGCGCCGAGCCGTGAACCGCCCCGATCACCGGCACGGGACAGTCCTGAATGGCGAAGAATGCTTCGCGAACCCGCCACATACGCTCGACGCCGTTTTCCGGCGTCATGCTGGCGAATTCGTCGAGGTCGTTGCCGGCACAGAAATGCGGCCCCTCCCCGACCAGGACAATCGCCCGCATGCCGGCGCCGAGATCGTCGGGATGCTCGAAGAGCTGCGCGATCTCGCGATACATCACCTGGTCGACCGCGTTGACGGGCGGCCGGTTCAAGCGGACGACCGCAACGCCTGACGCGTCGAGATCGACGAGCAGGTGACGAAAAGCCGTCACGGCGAAGCTCCGGCGGCTCGTCCCGGGCGGGGACCATCAGGATTTGTCATTGATCCATTCTCCAGTAATCATCACGACCGCCGACAAGCTATTCTCCAAATAAAAGCAATTGATCAAGAAATATCAAGATCATTCTGTGCTTATTGAGTTGATGTTTATATTTAATTTGACCTAAATCCTGTTCTCCATAATGGTGTTTCTCATGAACCGGCGATCACGACATCAGGTACTTTAGAGGTCGAACGAGGGGCGCATGGATTTCGCCGAAACCGAGGAGAATCGGGCGCTCCGCCAGAGCTTGGTGCGGTTCGTCGAGCGGGAGATGCCGCGGGAAGCGGCGGCGGATTGGGACAAGCGCAATCACTTCCCGCGCGATGTCTTCCTGAAGCTGGCCGAGTTGGGCGTGCTGGGCCTCACGGTGCCCGAGGAGCACGGCGGGCTCGGCCGGAACATCATGGGGGCCATGATCACCATCGAGGAGCTGTCGCGCCGCAGCCTCGCGGTCTCGGTTCCCTATATCATGGCGGCCTGCTACGCCGGCATGAACCTCGCCGAATGCGGCACGGCGGAGCAGAAGCGGGATTTGCTGCCGCGTGTCGTCTCCGGCGACCTGCTGTTTGCCTATGGCTGGACGGAGCCCGACGTCGGGGCCGACCTGGCGAGCGTGAAGACTCGGGCGGTGCGCCGGGGCGATCGCATCGTCGTCAACGGTGCCAAGCGTTTCTGCTCCGGCGCCCAGATCGCCGATTACATCTATGCACTTGTGCGGACCGGAGAGGCCGCGGACCGCCATCGCAACCTGTCGATCCTGCTCATTCCGCCGGATACGCGCGGCGTCGGCATCACCCCGATCGATGCGCTCGGAATGAAGGGTGCGGCTACTACCGATGTCGTCTTCGACGATGTCGAACTGCCGCTGACCAGCTTGTTCGGCGGCGAGGCCGCGTGGAACAGGGGCTGGGACATGATCACCGGCACCGGGCTCAACGTGGAGAGGATCGAGGTCGCCGCAATGGCGGCCGGAATCGCACGGGCCGCTCTGGACGATGCATGGCACTACGCCCAGCAACGCCGGCAGTTCGGCCGGGCGATCGCCGATTTTCAGTCGATCCGGCACAAGCTGGCCGAGATGGCGACGCAGGTCCAGGCGGCCCGGCTGATGCTTTACCAGGCCGCCTGGACCGCCGATCAGGGCCTGCCCTGCGCCCGCGAAACCTCGATGGCCAAGCTCTTCGCCACCGAGACGGCCAAGACCGTCGCGCTCGAGTGCCAGACGATCTTCGGCGCCTATGGCTACGTCAAAGGCTTCGACGCCGAACGCTACGTGCGGGATGCGCTCCTCCTGCCGATCATCGGCGGCTCGTCCGCCATCCAGAAAAACAACATTTTCAAGCAACTGGCGGACTAGCCCTGGCACCCTGCTCCGCGGCGGCCCGCCTGCCGATCACGTCCCGCAGCAGGTTCTTCTGGACCTTGCCGGCGGCCGTGTAGGGCAGGCGGTCGACGACCTCCAGCCGTTCGGGGAATTTCTGGCGCGCGAGCCCGCCCTTCTCGAGCAGCCCGCGCATGATCTCGAAGTCGAAACGGCCGCCGGCCCGGAGCAGGACGAAGGCGCACCCGGTTTCGCCGAGTCTCGGATGCGGCATCGCGACAACCGCCGCATCGACGACATCCGGATGCGTGCAGATCAGGTCCTCGATCTCCTTCGGGCTGATGTTCTCGCCGCCGCGGATGATGATGTCCTTCTGGCGGCCGGTCACGACGAGGCACCCCTCGGGCGTCTCGATGCCGAGGTCGCCGGTGCGGAAATAGCCCTCGGCGTCGAAGGCCGCCTCGTTGTGCTCGGCGCGCTTGTAACCCACGAACAGCTCCGGACCGCGCGTCGTGATCTCGCCCTCCCGGCCGGGAGCGAGAGCGACGCCGGCCCGATCGACGAGACGCATCTCGTGGCCCAGCACGAAGCCCTCGGTGGTCGCCCGCAGCGCCTGCTGTGCCGGTTCGACGCAGCCCCAGGTCACCGTGGGCGCTTCCGTGCTGCCGTAGATGCGGAACGACACGCAGCGCGCGAAGGCGCGGTCGGCCTGGAGGATCACATCCGGCGGAACGGGGGCGCCGCCCGTCGGGAAGTAGCGCAGCGAGGGCAGCGGCGATCCCCGGTCCGCGGCGAGGCATGCAAGCTCCCGGAGGAAGGGCGTTGCACCGATGGTGAGCGTCACGCCGTTGGCATCGATCAGCGCTGCCGCCTGTTCGGGGTTCCAGCTCTCCATCAGGATCACCGGGCAGCCGAGCGTCACCGGCAGCTCGATGCCGTAGAGATAACCGGTGATGTGACCGAGCGGCGACGGCATGAGGATGACGTCCGCCGCCGAAAGCTCCAGCCACTCGATCACATTGTCGATCTCGGCCGCGATCGTGTTGTGCGTATGGAGGACGCCCTTGGGAATGCTGGTGGTTCCCGACGTGTACATCAGCAGCTTGACGTGGTTGGGATCGGGCCGGGGCCATGCCGGTCGTGTCTCGGCGGCCGCCACCAAGGCCTCAAAGCTGCTTTCGGACTTCAGTGCCGGGCGGACGACGATCACCTCGAGGCCCGGGACCTTCGCGGTTAGCCCTTCAGCCATCGTCCGGTGGTCGAAATTGCGGAATGTCTCGGGCACGAACAGGACCCGGGTCCCCGCATCCTCGACGATGAAGCCGACTTCGGCTGAACGGTAGATCGGAACGATCGGGTTGCAGACGAACCCGCCATACGCACAGGCCAGCTCGATAACGACCGCCTCGTGCCAGTTGGGAAGCTGGAAGCTCAACACCGCGCCGGGGCGGAGGCCCCTCGCGGCGAGCGCGCCGGCGAGCCGCAACGCGTCATCCTGCAGCGCCGCGGCCGTGTAGGCACCGCGGTCGTCGATAACGAGGCGTTGCTCAGGGTGCTTCGCGACGAGCTCGTCCAGGCGGTCGGCGATTGTCCGGTTCCGCCAGGCGCCGCTTGCGACGAAGCCGGCGATCATCGCGTCCGACAGCCGTGTCGGCCAATCGGTGGGATCGGGCCGCATTCCAGTCACCGAATCCGATCTGCTGAGCCCGGTGCGCGACGCCGGTCAGGCGACCTGTCCAGCGTCGACCACGACGTCGGCGCCGGTCATGTAGCGCGACAGGTCGGAGCCGAGGAACACGGCGACCGACGCGATGTCATCGGGCTTGCCTAGCCTGCCCAGCGGCATGGTGGCGAGCCAGCTGGCCACGATCTGGTCGTCCACGCCGGCAATCATCGGAGTCTCGATCACGCCGGGCAGGATCGCGTTCACCCGGATCCCGTAGCGGCCGAGATCGCGGGCGGCGTAGCGCGTCATGCCCCGCACCGTCCATTTTGAGGTGCCATAGGCGAAGATGTCGGGATAGCCGGACAGGCCGGCGACCGATGCCATGTTGATGATGGCCCCGCCGCCTGCGCGGCGCATCGTGTCGAGCACGGCCTTCATGCCGAGGAAAGGGCCGAGCTGGTTCACGCGGAAGAACCGCTCCATGGTCGCCGCATCGGTCTCGGCGAGCGAGCAGCGGTCATAGACCGCGGCGTTGTTGATCAGCACGTCGATCGTGCCATGCTTCGACAGCGTCTCGTCGATGACACGGCGCCAGTCATCCTCGCTCGATACGTCGTGCCGCAGGCCGAGCGCGTCGCCGCCGGTCCCCGATGCGGAGGCTCGGACGGCCTCCTCCCGGATGTCGGTCAGCACGACCTTGGCGCCCTCGGCAACGTAGCGGCGGGCGCATCCCGCGCCCAGGCCGCTCGCGGCACCGGTCACGATCGCCACCTTGCCGTCCAGCAATCCCATCGACCTATCCTCCGGCCGACGTCACAGGAGGCCGAGATAGGAGGTGAGCTTGTCCTGGTCGATCACGATCATGCGCTCGCGGATCCGCCAATCGGCGCCCCGCCTCACCCATTTGTCGCGCCTATGTCCGACGATCGATTCGTCCGGATGGCCGGGGTGGCTGCGGAACATCATGAAATACGAGATGACCTCGGCGTTGCTGTCGTCGGCTTCCAGCACCAGGACGTTCGTGATCAGGCGGCGAGTCCGCGGCGGCGGCTCGTCCGTATAGGTGAGCCCCGAGGTCAGGCGTTTGATCCGCAGCAGAAAGCCCGGCTTGTCCTCGTCGATGTGGCAGAACAGCTCGGCTTTGCCGAGATTCTCCTGGCCGCGCTCCAGGAACAGCCGCGACGGCGCCCAATAGCGCAGCTCATCATCAAAGAACGCCACCCACTCGTCGAAGCGGCTGTTGTCGCGGGCCCAGGCCTCGCGGACCAACAGATCGGTGAAGCGCTGGGTTACCTCGAACGACACGCTCATGGCTCACGCCTCCGCCGGCTCGCGCATCAATTCCTGCCAGCGCTCCCAGAAGCCGAAGACGCCGACCTCCGACGGGGTGGAATCGATGCTGCCCGGCCGTTCGTTCTCGCGGTGGACGGTGGCACGTCCGAGATCGTAATTGAGCGGGAACTTGCGCCGGTAATGGCCGCGCAGCCCCTGCATGCAGCCCATCCACATCTCGGCGTCGTCGGAGTCGATGATGCCGAGCGCGTTGTAGCTTCTGCCGACCTCGCGGCGCGACATGTCGCGTCGCCAGGCGGGCGCGCCGTGATCGACCAGGGTCCAGTAGATGAGCTCGGTCTCTTCCGTCGAGACCGGCTGATAATACCGCAGCGACATGCCGCCCAGGTAAAGAATGAAGACAAGATTGGGGAAGACCGACAGGATCAGCCCCGACGTTGTCAGGTTGGCCTGGGTCGGCGACAGGCGCCGTCTCGCGTCCTCCCGCACCGCATGCTCGTACTCCTCAAACCCCTCGGGCGCGTTCGGCGGAATCGGATGACCCAACACGATCAGCCCGTGGCCGCGCTCGCCGACCTGGAAGTCGTTCTCGAGCCCCCGCTTGGCAAATTCCTTCATGTCGCCGAGGAAGCCCAGCGCCGCGATCGAGCGATGGGCATAGGGCGCATGATAGTTGTCGCCGGAGGTCTGTTCCGCCCCGAGCTTCCAGTTCACTTTCATGCGCCAGGTCTGCTTCCCCGGCAGCAGGTCGTAGCCCGCCTCGGTGCGGCGGGCGATCACGTCGAAGTAGTATTTGAACTCGCCGAGATAGTCCTCGAAGCTTTCGCCGTTCTCGGCCAGCGACCCGAAGATGAAGCCGTGATAGTTGCGCAGCTTCGGCACCGGGATCAGGCCCCAATCATTGGGATCGAAGCTTTCCGGATAGCGCTCGCGCGAAGGCACGCCGGTGAGCTTGCCCTCGGCGCTGAAGCTCCACGCATGGTAGGGACAGCTCAGCACCTTGGCGGTGCCGTGATCGACCCGGCAGATCTTCATGCCGCGATGGCGGCAGGAATTGATGAAGGCGCGGATGACGCCGTCCCGCCCGCGCCACACGATGATCGGCTCGTAGCCCATCGCGGTGGTCACGAAATCCCCATTGTTGGGGAGCTGGCTCTCATGGGCAAGGAACAGCCAGCAGCGTCCGAAGATCTTCCCCTGCTCCTCCTCGAAGAGACCGGGATCGAAGAACACCGTCGGGTCCGTCCGGCGGTCACCGACCGCCGGCAGCTTGGGCCGTTCCATGCATATTCCTCCATATACCTCTTGTTCGACCTGCTTGGCCGCTACGCCATCAGACGGGCTGCGGGCCCAGCCCCATTTCCTGCAATATGTCCAGCGGGGTGAGGTTGGCCGGGAAGGTCGGCACGCGCAGCAGCTCCGGCAGCGGCGCCCCTGCCTCGTATGCCGCAACCAGCGCGTCGGGATCGAAGGGGGAACCGAGAGGGTTCGCCGCGAAGTCCGGATCCGTCTCGAAGTATCTCTGCAGCGCTTCCGAAGTTTCGAAATTGTCGAACTGCAGCTCGACTTTATTGCCGTCCGGATCCTTGTAGTAGAACGACGTCGTGACGCCGTGATTCATTGCCCAGGTTGGCTGGATGCCGAGCGCCTTGAGGCGCGTGTAGGATTTCAACAGGCCGCCGAAATCGGCGAAGGTGAAAGCCGTATGGTCAATGCCGCAGCTGTTCGGATCGCTGCGTTCGAGGCGCGGCACGTTGGCGATGCCGATGCGGTGGTGCTCTTCGTCATAGGTGATGAAGGCCAGATCCGGCGACGCAAGCGCGATCCGGCCGTTGAGTACGTTCAGGTACCATTGCACCATCGCATCGAAGTTCGATGTCTTGAAGACGACGTGGGCAAGCTTGGCCGGCCTGACCGGCTCCTCGATTTCCGCCAGTTTGATGCGACGGGGCGACATTTCGTTCATTCCCTTCCTCCCAATCAGCCTCGAGCCCTAGCGATACGGCATCCGCCCCGCGACCCCGGCTCACGTTCGAGCCTGGATGTGCGAGCCGCTCCGGGTGCTGTTTTCATTGTTGATTTTGGGGATGATAGGTCCCGGCCTGACTGAGGTCCAATCGGAAGCACGGATGCACCGCATGGGCGCGGTCAATGCTGCCCTGCCGCAAATGCTTGACCCGGCTCGGCGACGAGCCGGCCCAGCCGCGCGTCTCGGGCCGCCTGCATCGCAGCCAGCGCCTCGCCCGAAAGGCCGAGCAGGCGGAGGGCGTTGCCGCCGATGACCAGCGCCTTCTCATCATCGGTCAGCACCGTGGAGCTGCAAACAAGGCTCATCGGGTCCGGCTCGCACATGTCGTAGGGGTAGTCGCTGCCCATCACGAGCCGGTCGGCGCCGTAGGTCTGCGCAAGGAAATCGAGTTGCGCCGTCGTATAGACTACGGTGTCGAAGTGAAACCGCCGCAGATAACCGGACGGCGCTGCATCGATGCAGAGGCGGCAATCACTCCGGGCCGCATGAGCGTGATCCATACGGCCGAAATACATCGGCAGATAGCCGCCACCATGAGCAAGGCAGAAATTGACCCGGGGAAACCGATCCAGCGTGCCATCGAAGATGAGGCGGCTTGCCGACAGGGTCGTCTCCAGCGGGTTCCCGATCAGATTGATCAGGTTGTGCGCCGCGAAGCGCGCGCCATGCGAGAACCCGTTCGGGTGGATGAACACCAGGCTGCCGAGCGCTTCGGCGCGCGCGAAGAATGGCGCGAGCCGCTCTGCCGACAGCTCGTCAGTGCCGGCGAGGGTGCCAATCTCGACCCCCTTCAGGCCGAGTCGGGTGATGGCGTGGTCGAGCTCCTCGATTGCCAGCCGGGTATCCTGGAGCGGCACCGTGGCGAACCCGGCGAAACGGTCGGGACGTCGGGCGGCCTGCTCGGCGATCCATTCGTTGATCAGCCGGCTGGTGCGCCGCGCCAAATCCGGCTCGGCCCAGTAGAAGTATTGGAACGGCGACGGCGACAGCACCTGCAGGTCGATCCCGGCAGCATCCATGTCGTCGAGCCGTGCCTCGAGCGAGTCGAGCTTGGGCTTCGCCGCACGCAGCGACAGACGGTTCTCCGCCATGGTCGCATCGTTGGTGAAGTGCAGGATCGGCTCCTGGCCGGGCTCCCGAAACGGCGCGACCATCGCATCGGCGGCGTCGACATGAACATGGCAGTGCATGTCGACCGACAGGCCAGCGCCGAACGCCGGCTGGCGCGGCCTGTCCCCCCCGCCGGCCGGCCGTTCGGAGCACCGGTAGATCACCTGAGCCGCGTCCCTTGCCCAGGCCGACCAATCGTCGGCGTCACAGGCCGAGTGTCCGTTTGACCCAGTCCGCGTGGACGCGGCCGACTTTCGCGAGGTGGTCCTCGTTCGAGTACAGGCTCATGTGGGTGACGCCCTCGATGATCGCCAAGTGCTTGTTCGGGTTTGGAATGAGGTTGTAGATGTCGGTTTCCAGATCCGACGAGGTGATGTTGTCGCCCTTCGCGATCGCGATCACGACCGGCGTGTCATAGATGCGCGTAGCGTAGGGAGCCACGTTGTAGTTCAGCAGCAGCTCGGTCGATTCGATCGTATTGTAGTGCTCGTGGCGGGGCGCCTCGCGGGCCTTGATGTCCTCGAAGATCTTTTTCACATGGGGATAGGGCCAAGTGCTCATTTCCTCGAACGGGTGGAGCGACGACATCGGCATGGTGTCGCCGGGCTCGCCGGCGCTGCGCTTCCGGCGATCAGCCAGCAGCAATTTCTTCAGCTCCGCGAACCGCGTCTCGCCGTGGCAACGCCGGAGCGTCGCGTAGCCGTCAACCACCGGCACGGTGCCGATGATGAAGCGGACCCGCGGATCGGTCGCGCCGACGACCAGAACGTGCCCGCCGCTGTAAGAGATGCCCCAGACGCCGATCCGTTCCGGATCGACAGCCTCCAGCGTCTCGGCGAAACTGATCGCGTTCTTGTAATCCTCGATCTGCGCCCAAGGGTCGATGTGCTGCCGCCGCACGCCGTCGCTCTCCCCCAGGTTCCGATAGTCGAACATGAGCACGCCGACGCCGGCCTCGACGAGCGGCTTGGCATAGTACGGCATGACGATCTCTTTAACGTAGCACCAGCCGCCCGCCATGATGGCCAGGGGGACCTTGCCGGTCGCGCCCTTCGGCAGCTCCAGAACGCCCCGAATCGTCTCGCCGCAGCTGAGGAAGGAGATCTGTTGTCCCATGGCTCGCTTGCACCCATTGCCGAAGTTGGGCGCATCTTATTGGTCGACCCAATGAGCGTCAACACGATATCGGTCGATAGATACGTCACAATTGGTCGACATCACAACAACGGGTCGGCGAGGCGGCCAACGCCTAGTCGAAATCCCCGAAGATCGCCGAGCGGACGGCGCGGATATGGGCACGCATGCGGTCCGCGGCCTGGTCGGGGTCGCGAGTCTTGACGGCATTCAGTACTGCCCTGTGCTCCTGCACCGCTTCGCGCATGCGGTCGGAGGTCATGTAGATACTGCGCAACCGTCCCCAGACATTGGGATCGGTCTGGCCGTGGGCGGAGGCTAGAAAGCTCGCGAGGAGCCGATTGTGCGTCGCGTCGGCGAGCAGCTGGTGCCATTTCCGATCGAGGGCCTGGAAGACCTCCGGGTCGCTCGTCGCCTCCAGCCTCTGAAGCTGACGCTCCAGTTCCTCGAGCAGCCGCGGAGTCGCGCGCGTGGCCGCGAGGCGCGCCAGCTGCGGCTCCAAAACCATACGCGCTTCAATGACTTCCCGAGGATTCGTCATGTCCGCGATACGGGCGTTGCCGTTCTGCGGCGCGCTCGGCGGGCGCGTGCCGATGAACGTGCCGATGCCGACATGGCGCCACACCTCTCCCGCCTTCTCGAGCTTGGCGAGCACGGTCCGGAGCTTCGAGCGCGTCAGGTTGAGCGTGATCGCCAGCTCACGCTCCGGCGGCAGCCGTCCGTCCTCCGGGAAATTGCCCTCCTTCAGGAATCGCCTGAGGCGCTCCAGGTCGGAGTGGGTCTTGTCGTCCTCCTGCGGGGCACCACCACGTGGCAAGCGGCAATCTCCTCAATGGCAATCCGGCTGTCTCAATTCCCCTCTTTATAAGCCGAGGCGGTACGGGGAGCCACCGCTTCGCTCATCGATCCGATCACCGACGACCGAGCCGCATTGGGCGATCGGCCAGTCGCCGAAAAGTTCGGCGAAACCTGTTGACCGATTGACACCCAATATCATATTGATCCGCCATAAATGTGGCAATGGTTGACATTGGGTTGCACCACGTGGGCTAAAGGGAGTTGGGATGTCGACGCTACCGAGCATCACCGCGAAGGACCTCAAGGGCGTGATGGCGTACCTCGTGACGCCGATCAAGGAGGGTGCAGACCGCACCACACAACAAGCAATCAACCTCGACGAAGCGGCCCGCGCCGTCGATGCCCTCATCCGGGACGGGGTTCAGGGATTCTGTCTCAACGGGACGTTCGGCGAGGCGCCGTCGATCACCGCCGAGGAGCAGACGCTGCTGACCCGGACGGTGGTTGAGACCGCGCGCGGGCGCGTTCCGGTATTCGGGGGCGCGACGTCGCTTAATACCCGCGAGACGATTGCTCGCGTGCGTGCCGCGCGCGACGCCGGCGCCCAGGGCGTGATGCTGGGCCGGCCGATGATGGCAGTGATGGGGGACGAGAACGTCGTCCAGTTCTACCGCGACGTCGCCGAGGAAGTGCCGGACATGGCCATCTTCCTCTACGACGACCAGGAGGCCTTCAAGCGGCCGATCACCAACCGGGTCTATCGCGAGCTGGCCAAGATCCCGCAGATCATCGGCTGCAAGTACCGCTCGCGGATGATGGTCTCCGGCCTGCTGACCGACGTGTACAACAGGGACGTCGAGGCGGTCGGCGACAGCATCAAGCTCATGCCCGCCGAGTTCGACTGGGCCTTCTACCACCACAATTTCGGGATCGACGCCATCTGGTCGACCGCCGTAAACGGCGGCCCCAGCCCGGCGCTTGCGCTGCAGAAGGCGATCTTCGCCGGCGACCGCAAGCGGGCGGACGAGATCACACGCGACATTTCCTGGTCCTACGAGGGGCTCGTGCCCGAGGGCGGGCTCGAGCTCTGGCACGCCGACAAGATTCCCTTCATGAAGGCGCGCTTCGCCGCGGCGGGCTATCTCAAGCCCGGCCCGGCCTTGCCGCCCTACACCTTCATCAGCCGTCAGCGCCTCGAAGTCGCGACCGAGCTGGGGCGGCGCGCCAAGACCCTGCAGGAAAAGTACGCCGCGTGAGCACGGCGGCCAACGCTTCGCCGCCGGTTGACGCACGCAAGAGTCCGCGATGAGCCTCGTTCGTCCCTTCGCCCCGCTCTCCCGCTACCGCTGGTCGTCCGACCGGCCGGAGGATCGGTTCGACGTAGAGAACCCGGCCACCGGGACCGTCATCACGACGGTCCAGGGGGGCGGCGAGGCCGAGATCGACGCCGCCGTGCGTGCGGCCGACCGCGCTTTCAGCGCCGATTGGCGGTGGCAGGCGCCACGTGAACGCGGGCGCCTGCTGGTCGAATGCAGCCGCCTGCTCCGCAGCCATGCCGACGAGCTGGCCGAGCTCGAGTCGATCGAGGTCGGCAAGCCGGTCAACCAGGCAAGGCCGTTCGACATCGAGAACCTGATCTGGTCCTTCGAATACTTCGGCGGGCTGGCGGACAAGCTGCCCGGCGGCTTCCTCGATTTCGGACCGGTCGACGTCATCACCCGGCTGGAGCCGTTCGGCGTGGTGGCGGGGATCATCCCCTTCAACTGGCCGCCAATCCACACCGGCGCCAAAGCCGCGCCGGCGCTCGCGGTCGGCAACACGGTCGTGCTGAAGCCCGGAGAACAGGCGCCGCTCAGCATTCTCCGGATCGTCGAGCTGGTGAACACCATCCTGCCGCCCGACGTGCTGCATGTCGTGCCTGGGCACGGGCCAAGTGCCGGGCGTGCGCTCGCAGCCCATCCGCTGGTCAGGAAGATCTCGTTCACCGGGTCGTCACCAACCGGCGCTGCCGTTCTCGCCGCGGCGGCGCCCAACATCACCCCGGCGCTGCTCGAGCTGGGCGGCAAGAACCCCTTCATCGTCTTCGCCGATGCCGATCTCGATCGCGCCGTCGCGGGCGCCCTTGAAGGCGGCTACTTCAACCAAGGCGAGGCCTGCACCGCCGCATCGCGGCTGATCATACATGACTCTGTGCACGACGCCTTTGTCGAGCGGCTGGCCGACGCCGTGGCGCGGCTCAAGGTGGGCGACGGACTCGACCCGGGCGTCCATGTCGGGCCGCTGGTGACGCGGGCGCAGCAGCGCCGGGTGCTCCACTACATCGAGCTGGGCGTGCGCGAAGGGGCGCGAATCGCCGCCCAGGCGCAGCTTCCGGCCGATCATCGGCTCGCCGACGGGTATTTCGTGCCGCCGACGCTGTTCATGGACGTCACGGAAGACATGACAATCGCGCGCGAGGAGATTTTCGGGCCGGTCTCCTGCGTGCTCAAATTCTCGAGCTTCGACGAGGCGATCCGAATCGCCAATGCGACCCCCTACGGGCTCGTCGCCGGCGTCTATTCGCGCCACCCCGAGACCTGCCAGCGCGCCGCCCGCCGCATCGATGCCGGCATCGTCTTCGTCAACAACTACAACCGGGCGCTGATGGGCACGCCGTTCGGCGGGACCAAGGCGAGCGGTTACGGCCGCGAGCATTCGGTCGCGACCCTCGCCGAATTCGGCCGCTTCAAGGCCGTCCGGACGCCGAATGGCGAGGGCGAGATCCCCCGCTGGTTCGCCGTCGACGAACTCCTGCGCGGCGGCCGATGAAAATCCTCCCGCCGGCGCAGCACCAAGTGTGGCCTGAGGCTGCATGAGATTCCACCGGCTCGACCTCAATCTCCTCGTCGCTCTGGACGCGCTCCTCACCGAGCAGAGCGTCACTCGGGCGGGTGAGCGGCTTTACCTCAGCCAGTCGGCGATGAGCGGCGCGCTGGCCAAGCTCAGGCTGCACTTCGACGATGAGCTGATCGTGCAAGTCGGCCGCAAGATGGTGCTGACGCCTTTGGCCGAGAACCTGAAAGGCCGCGTCGGCACGATTCTCAAGCTGGCGCAGTCGCTGCTCGACACCCGCCCGACCTTCGACCCGCGGACATCGGATCGCCGGTTCTCCGTGGTCGCCTCGGACGTCGTGATGTCGGTCCTCATGCAAGGCGTCGTCCGCCGGCTGGCAGCCGAAGCGCCCGGGGTCTCGCTCGAACTGCTGGAGCCCGACGGCCGGCATCTCGTGGACGACCTGGAGCATGCCGAAGTCGATCTCCTGATCATCCCGGTCGAGTACGCGGCGCGCCACCATGCTCAGGAAGTCCTCTACGAGGACACGTATAGCTGCGTCGTCTGGAAGGAGAATTCCCGGATCGGGGCCGAGCTGACGCTCGAAGAGTTCACCTCGCTCGCGCATGCGACAATGAATTTCGGGCGCGCCCGCATTCCCGGCCTGATCGGAGCGCATCTCGAGCGGCTCGGACTCAGCCTCGCGATCGGGGCGGTGGCCCCGTCCTTCAGCCTGCTGCCCGAGCTGGTGGTCGGCACGGAGCGCATCGCCACCATCCCGACCCGGCTCGCCCAGCAGAAGAGCCAGACCCTGCCGATCCGGATCCTCCGGCCGCCGATCAACATGCCCCCGATCATTGAAGTACTGCAGTGGCAAAGCTACAGAGACGAGGATGCGGGGTTGCTGTGGTTGCGTGAAATTCTTAAGCAAAGCATACAGAGAACGCCATCTTTACTGCGTGCCGTTTAATTGACATGACGAAATTATTTTAACACCTCTCTTCGTTTTGCGGTTTCTGGTCAGCGTACTTATCAAAGAAATGCTTGATAAATTCGAAAACAGGGGAGCGGATAGAATGACGCGGCTTGGTAAAGAATTCGGTTCTTGCACGGATGATAAGGCCCAGGTTCGGCCGTCTCCGACACGCCGCGCCGTCGCAGAGGGCTGTCGGTGCCGCGATCGCCATCCGCCGGGAATGGGCGCCAGCGTCCTGGCGCTTGTCGTCGGCATGGCCGCCGCGGCGCCGTATGCGTCCGCGCAGCAGGATCAGGGTCAGCCGCCGCAAACGCAGGCTCAGGCCGGACCGGCGAAGGGCCTCGAGGAAATCGTCGTGACCGCCCAGAAGCGCCAGGAGCGGGTCCAGGACATCCCGATCTCGGTGCATGCGATGACCGCCGAGATGCTGGCGGAGGAGCACATCCAATCGACTGCCGACCTGCAGCTCCAGGTGCCCAGCCTCGTCTACAACGAGCTGGTCGGCTTCGCGGAGCCCTATCTCCGCGGCATCGGCAGCGACCTGACACAGCCGAATGCCGACGCCAGTGTCGCCACGTACGAGGACGGTGCCTTCCTGTCGAGCACGCAGGGAACGCTCATGTCGCTCCTCGGCATCGAGCGGGTCGAGGTGCTCGAAGGCCCTCAGGGAACGCTCTACGGCCGCAACGCCGTAGGCGGCGCGATCAACCTCTACACGCTCACGCCCGGCGACCAGCTCGACGCCGACGTAACAGGAACCATCGGCAGCTATGCCCGCAAGGAGGGTGCCGCCCATATCTCGGGACCGGTGACGGATAATCTCGATCTCGGCATGTACGTCGCCGGGACCGAGATGAACACGTATCTGTCGCGCTACACGCCGATCACCGGCAACACGCCGCAGGACGATTCGGACTGGGGGCTGCGATTCAAGGCGGTCTACCGGCCGACCGACTGGCTGACCCTGACGGGCTCGGTGGAAGAGCTGATGTCGCGCTCGGCAGAGGCGGATTCGTACCGCCAGATCCAGCCGAACGCCGTCGGCTGGCTTCTCGGCGCGCCGGTGCTCACCCGCGACCGGTACACGCTGACCAACGATCTCGGGGACTACAACACGGTTGTCCAGCGTGGCGCCATCCTGCGTGAGGAGGCTGATTTCACCAGCCTCAAGGTGCTGGGCATCAGCTCTTACCGAGACACGCGGAACAGCGGTTCGGCGGATCTCGATGCGACCGAGTTACCGGTCCTTGGCTTCACCGCGGAGGACAAGTACCTGCAATACTCGCAGGAGCTGCAAATACTGTCTCCCGACGACAGCCCGGTCAAGTGGATCGGCGGCCTTTACTGGTTCCATGAGGCGGCTCGTCAATATCCTTTGGATATTCAAGGCGCCATCTTCGCGCCGCTGATGGGCGTCGCACAATTCGGCGAGGTCCACACCCAGTCCTATGCTGCCTTCGGCCAGGCCACGATCCCCCTGACCGTGGTCGCCGACGGAATGAATCTCACGCTCGGTGCGCGCTACTCGATCGACGAGAAGCAGTTCCATGGCGCACAGGCGCTTCTGGTGCCGGGGGGGTTCGGCATCGACTACACGTCGTTCATGCCCAGCAGCAAGAAATGGGAGAGCTTCACGCCCAAGATTACGCTCGACTACCGCTGGGATGGCACGCTGTTCTACGCCACCTATTCGAAGGGATTCAAATCCGGAACTTACAATATCGGTTCGCCTGCGGATGCCGGCCCCGTCAATCCCGAGAAGCTTACGGCATTCGAGGTCGGCACGAAATCCGATCTCTTCGACGGAAAGGTACGCATCAATACTTCTGCTTACTATTACGATTTCAAGGATCTACAAGTTGAGATCGTCGAGCCTTCGGCGCTAGGCTCGATCTTGCTGGAAAACGCGGCCACAGCCGAGGCGAAGGGCATCGAGATCAGCACCGACTACCTGGTGCTTCAGGGGCTCAAGCTCAGCGCCGGGGTCGCCTACGAGCAGGCCACCTACTCAAGCTTTCCCGCCTATGCCGGCTACACGCCGGCGGCAGCCGGCAATGCAACGATCTCCGTCGATGCAACCGGTCATCAGATCCAGCGCGCGCCGAAATGGGTGGGAACGCTCTCCGCGAACTATATTACGGATCTTGATTTCGGGGGCTCGCTTGCCGCAAACGCCTCGCTGTATCTGAACTCCGGGTATTTCTGGGACCCGCAGAACACGACGAAGCAGGACGGCTACGGCCTGCTCAACTCCAGCTTCACCTACACCCTGCCAGATGATCGCTGGTCGGTAATGCTGTGGGGCACTAACCTGACCGACACGTACTATAATCTCGTTTCCAACGTGAACGCGTTCGGCACCGACGTCATCACGGCACCGCGTCGAATGGTCGGTATCACCGCCAAGTTCGCCTTCACCGGGGAAGCTACGCCCGCACCATTAGCGCCTCCTCCCGCCCCGCCTGCCGCGGCCCCGGCGCTCGCGCCGGCGCCCACGTCTGAAGCGCGACGTTCCTTCCAGGTGTTCTTCGATTTCGACAAGTCGAACATCACCGACGCGGCGGCGCGGGTCATCCAGGAGGCCGCGGATGCGGTGAAGGCCGGCCATGTCGTGCAGATCACGGTCACCGGCCATACCGACACGGTCGGGACTGCGGCCTACAACCAGGGCCTCAGCGAACGTCGCGCGGCGGCGGTCAAGCTGGGCCTGGTGACGGACGGCGTTCCCGGTGGCGAGATCACGACGATCGGCGCCGGCAAGAACGGCCTGCTCGTTCCGACCGCCGACGGCGTCCGAGAGCCGCAGAACCGCCGCGCGGAGATCGTGCTGCAGTAGCTGCCCGAGAGGCCTGAGTTGTCGTCGGCCAACAGGGCAGCGAGGATGGCCCATCCGAGGCCTGCCCCGACAGCAGGCCTCCACGCCACGAGCAGGCATTGGACCAGCACCGTCCGGTGTCCCAGCTGTCGCACTTCCGGCACAGCCCGCTGGCGCGAGGGACCTGACGGTCGCTGCAGTCTCGAGGAACTACCCGACGGCTTCCGCGCCGAGCCAAGCGCCGGCAGCCGGCCGGAGATCTGGTGCATAAGATGCGGCGTGACGGCAACTCCATAGACGCTCGCTTAGCCGGACGCGTGAGACGTGCGCTCCGGATGAGGCGGTCCCAAAGAAGCGGCGCGTTCCGTAGCTTGCAAATCGCTCTGCTGATCCGGGAACTGCCGGGCAAAGGCGATCCGATCGGCCTCCTGCTGCGAGTGCGAACGGAGGATCTCGATCGACCGCCGCACGCGTCCGCAAGGCCCGATCGATGGCTCGAGGTCGATCTCGGCCGTATTGCCGGCGACCACATCATGCGTGCCGAAAAGGCGTCGCGGCGATGGGTGATCAGATGCAGCTTTCAAGCGACCGGCGACCCAGGGACATCTCGACACCGGGGGAGACGTTTCCGCAGGTCATGCGGTGAGAACCTTCAGTAATGATACTTAAGCTACGCACCTCGCTCACGGGCATCTTGGTCGAAAACGTGACTTTCCTACTGACCGAGCAGGCCTCTGCAGAAGACCGCCCAATACTATCGCCCACCTCCCCATGGGACCGACCGTGGCCCTGTCCTTTCGATGACCGCGCGGAAATGGTGATTCGACTTAATCGACAGCTGGCTCAATCGATCGCCCAGCTTGGCTGGCGTAGATCGTTCCTCCTTGCAATGGCCTCTGGCGCGCGCATAATGTCATAGTGCTGATGTCGTCTTGCGGCCTGCGGGATGTGCGGTGTCGCTCGCATTCGATCCGGTCAAGAGGCGTCTGCCAGCATCCGTTTCCGATAGGTGCAGGACAGCATGATTGGATTTATCGGGCTCGGCCAGATGGGCGGCGCCATCGTTCGGCGCCTGCTGGCCGGTGGAACTGAGATACTCGCCTTCGACGAGACCGCCGACCGGCTCGCGGAGGCCGCGCGGCACGGCGCAAGGCCGGCCGGCTCCGCGAGGGAGATAGCCGACTCTGTCTCGATCGTGATGACCTGCCTGCCCAGCAGCTCGGCGGCGATGGATGTCGGCAGACAGGTTGCCGCGGGAAGCAAGGTCGAAATCTATGCCGAGCTGTCGACCATAGGCCGGCATGCGATTCGAGAATTGGACCAAATTCTGCGCCCGGCAGGCGTGCAATTGATCGACGCACCCGTCAGCGGCGGCCCCGCCGGCGCGGCGCGTGGCACGTTGAGCCTGATGCTTTCCGGACCGTCCGGGGCAACTGAGCGGATCGCCGAAACGATGCGCCAGGTGGCCGGTTCGGTCCTCAGGGTCGGCAACGAGCCCGGCCAGGCGCAGCTGTGCAAGCTGGTGAACAACGGCATCAGCATGACTGCCCTAGCCGTTTCCTGCGAGGCGCTCGCCGTTGGCGTCGCCCGCGATATCGATGCCTCCGCCCTGGTAGAGGTCATCAACGCCGGAACCGGGCGCAACAGTGCAACGACCGACAAGATACCGCTTTTCATTCTTCCCAGGAAATTCAACATGGGAGCGACATTGGGATCGGCGACCAAGGACCTTGATCTATACTTGCACGAAGCGGAAGACGCTGGCCTACCCGCGGGCGTAATTGCCATGACCCGAGAGTTGTGGGAGAGAGCGGTCGGCGCTCTGGGCGGCTCGCCAGATGCCTCCGAGATTACCCGGTACTTCGAAGGCTTCACGAAGACGGAAGTTGCCGCGCGACCAACACTCTCGCCGGGAATCCCCGCCGTGAATGGCGATTCCGGCAACCCTGGCTAACCAGGGTTCTCGCCTATCGGCATAGGCCGCCCCGATGGATCCGACCGGCCTCTCCGTTCGCGGCGGCGGTGTGTCGCTCAGTTCTCTCTTGATCCGAAGTTCGGAGGTAAAGCGTGGGCAGACTACCCGCAATGGCACTGAGCGAGATGTCCGAAGAGCAGCGTGCGGTGTATGACCGTATCGTCTCGGGTCCGCGCGGCCATATCGGCGGCCCTCACTGGCCGTGGCTGAGAAGCCCGAAGCTGGCGGAAGCGGCGCAGAGATTTGGGCAATTCTGCCGTTTCGAGACGCGGCTGGAGCCGTTATTGATCGAGATCGCGATCCTCGTGACGGCAACACACTGGCGTGCCCGTCTCGAGTGGGACTTGCACGCGCCCGTTGCAAAGCGCCTCGGTTTGAGCGACGTCGAGATCGATTGCATCCGCGTGGGAGGGAATTCCGGGTTCAGTGATCCGGCCCGACGCGCCGCACTCAACTTTTGTCGTGAGCTGGTCTGTGAGCGCGGGGCCAGCCAGGGAAGCTACGCCGACCTCGTTTCGCAGATTGGTGCGGAGGCGACGGTCGAGCTCGTTGGTATCCTTGGGTATTATGCCTTGATTTCAATGACGATCATCGCCTTTGAGGTGCCCTCAACGAGCGACGGAGACGACCCCTTCGGCGACGTCCGGTAAAGGACCAACCCTGGCCTCAAGAAGCCAACAGCGAAACAGGCGACGAACTGATCGACTATAACGCAACCAGCACTGTCTTGAGTTCGGTGTACATCTCGACACCTTCACGTCCCCTCTCCCGCCCCAGTCCCGATTGCTTATACCCACCGAACGGGACGGCCGGATCGACATTGCCGCTGGTATTGATTCGAATTGATCCCGCTCTGATCTTCTGAGCAAGCTTATGGGCGGCCTTAATATCGCTGGTCCAGATATTGGCGGCCAAGCCATAGTCGGTGTCATTGGCCAGGCGGGCAAGATTCTCGAGGCTGTCGTCATCCATTGGAATGACGGAAAGAACCGGGCCGAATATCTCATCTCGGACGACCGACATGTCCCGATGCGCATTCGTGAACACTGTCGGCTGAACGAAATAACCGCGATCCCCCAGCCGCTCGCCGCCGTGTATGACCACGGCGCCGCTCTTTCGACCGGCCTCGATGTATCCCAACACCCGCTCCAACTGGGCATTCGAGACGAGTGGTCCCAGGTCATTGACCGGATCGAGGCCCGGCCCGACCTTCAGGCGCTCAGCTTCGATGGCGAGCCCGGCAAGAACCTGATCCTCCACCTTCGGATGCACGAACAGGCGCGACCCGGCGACGCAGACTTGGCCCGAATTCGAGAAAATGCCCCTGGCTACGCCTGGAATCGCCTGGTCCAGGTCGGCATCGGGCAGAATGATGACCGGTGATTTGCCCCCGAGCTCCAGGCTCACACGCTTCAAGGAGCCAACCGACGCGGCCAGAATCGATTTCCCCGTGGCTGTCGAGCCCGTAAATGACAGCTTGTTGACGCCGGGATGTGCCGCCAGCGCCGCGCCCGCCTCCCTGCCATAGCCGGTCACGATGTTCACGACGCCCTTGGGGACTCCCGCTTCCTGGATCAGCTCGCCCAGACGCAGCGTCGACAGCGAGGTCTGTTCCGCCGGCTTCAGCACGATGCTGCAGCCGGCCGCAAGCGCCGCGCAGATCTGCGAGACGGCCATGCCGAAGGGCACGTTCCACGGGAGGATGATCCCCGCGACACCGCAGGGCTCCCGGACCGTATAGATGTGCCAGTTACCTGCCGAGGGCGGGATCGTGTCCCCATAGAGGCGCCCCGCCCACCCCGACAGATAACGTGCGATGCCGGGCGACGAGCCGATGCTTCCCATGCGGGCGGCCTTGAACGGCATCCCCATGTCGACGGTCTCGATGAAGCTGATTTCATCGAGACAGCTTTCGATGAGATCCGCCAAGTTCCAGAGCAACCGGGCGCGCTCCGGACCGGTGAAGGCAGGCCACGGCCCGTCCTCGAAAGCACGCCGCGCCGCTTCCACGGCGAGGTGGATGTCCTCCGCGCCGCCGGCCGGAACTTGCGCGAAGACTTCGCCGGTTGCCGGGTTGCTCACATCCATGACGGCGCCGCTCGCGGCGGAAAGCCAGGCGCCGTCAATCAGCATCTTGTGCTCTCGAGCCGTAAATCGCGTTGCCGGGCCTCTTCCGGCCTCGATTTGCTGCATCAAGGTCATCCGATCGTCTCCTCGGATCGAAGCGCCGGCCATGCCGCGGCACGGCCTCTCACAGTCAACCGCGGCATTAAATCATAACACTGCCATTCCAGCGTGTGTCAACGGCCGTGGCCCGCCGGACAAATGCGGCTTGGCAATGCAGGCGATACTGGCTCGATGTGCAACGCCCCTGAAGCGTTGACAAAATCAGCCGTGCCGGCGTACGGTCTAGACACTCATAGTACAGACCATTTTGGAAGTCCGATACCGACGCCCGGAACGATGAGGTTCTCTGAGAGGGACGATCCGCCCTTTGCGGTCCTCGGGCAAGCGCCACGAAGCGACACATGAGAACGGCCTTGCTGTCGGGCGCACAAGCCGAGAGCCAGCGCAACGGCACCGTAGAAAGTAAGTATGACAGGGAGCATGTCGTGGAGCAATTTGCCATCGAATCCGGACCCTTCGCGGACAATCCCTATCCAATATTTGAACGGCTCCGTCGAGAAGCGCCAATATTCTGGCATGAGCAGTTGAATGCATATATAATAACGCGATACGAGGATTGTCGTCGGCTAAGTGAAGACTCAGAGCGTTTCTATAATTCTCCAGATGGAAATCCAGCAATTCCCTATCTGATGCAGATGGCTGGAGAGGGTCACAAGCGGCTCCGGAAGCTGGTCAACCCTGCTTTCTCTCCGCGCGGTCTAGCCGCCTCGGTAGAGCCCGTCCTGCCGGGGATCGCAGGAGAACTGGTCGAGCAGTTCTGCGGAAATGGCAAGGCCGAGATCGTGCATGACATGGCGGAGCCGATGGCCACGCGCGTCATCAGCCGGCTCCTCAATGTCTCGCGCGGCGATGAGAAATGGATGGTCAAGACAGCTTACGACTGGCTCGAGGCGGAGGCAAATCCTTCGAACGCTGCGCTCCAGGTAAATTACAAGAAGAACGTGAGCGATCTCAGGAATTTCTTTCAGGAGCGGATCGCCGAAGAGAGGGCGCATCCTTCCGGCAACCTGATCTCGGATCTGATAGCCGCCGAAGCGGATGGCGGCTCGCTGAGCAGCGAGGAGCTCCTCGCCAATACCATGGCGCTCGTGGTTGCCGGCATCGAGACGACGACTCGCCTGATATCGAACCTCGTCTATTTGCTCGCTTCGCATCCGGCGCAGTTGCAGCGGCTCCTGGACGACATGTCGCTTCTCAAGTCGGCCATCGAAGAGACTTTGCGGCTGCACTCTCCCAATCAGCCAATCATGCGATACGCCCAAAAAGAGATGGAGATCTGCGGCCTCTCCATCAAGCCCGGAACCAGAGTGTATGGCATGCGTGGCAGCGCCAACCGTGACCCAGATGTGTGGAGGGATCCAGATAGCTTCGACATCGCGCGCTTTCTTGATAAGGGACTTCCGCCGCACCTCAGCTTCGGGTGGGGACCACACGTGTGCATCGGATCCTACCTGGCGCGCCGAGAGACCACCGTCGTCGTGGAGCATCTCCTGAACCGGGTGACCAACCTCAGGCTGGACCCGGCACACGACGTGCGGTTTACCGGGTTTCGTAACCGGGGTCCCCACGAGCTTCACATCTTGTTTGATTCACGATAACCGGCAGTGGAGTCATTGCTTTGCCTGCCACGGACATGGCCTTTGAGAGAGTGTGCACGTGCCATCCGCGCTAAGCCATCGGCGCGCCCTGATCACGGGATCGGTCCAAGGTATTGGGCTGGCTACGGCCCAAGCGCTCGCGAGCGCGGGCGCCTCGGTGATGCTCACCGACATCGTCGCGTCGCCTGATGTTCAGGAGATCGTCCGCGCTGTCGGCCACCACGGTCATGGCGAGGTGGCGTTCCACGCGGCCGATCTGACCGTCGAAGAGGAGATCGGGAAGCTCGTAACCTGGATGGCAGAGAGGCTCGGACCACCCGACATTCTCGTGAACAACGCGGCGGTACGAACACGGAAGTCTATAGAGACGATCGCTGCTACCGACTGGCATCGCGCCATTGCCGTAAATATGACCGCACCCTTTCACCTAATTCGGGCGGTTCTACCCTTCATGCGAAGGCAAAACTGGGGAAGGATCATCAATATCTCTTCCGGTTTCGGTCTGATCGGCTCGCCCAACAGGATTGACTACGTAACGACCAAGACAGCCTTGGTGGGGATGACCAAGGCGATTGCGCTCGATCTCGCCGACAGCGGAATAACGTGCAATGCCGTCTGTCCGGGATCGACATGGACGCCCCGCCAGGAGAATCGCCTCAACCGCATCATTGCGGAGGAAGGCCTCGCCAGAGAGGAGGCGTACGAACGCCTGCTCAAATCGCTAAGAGTCTGTCCGGGAACATTATCATGGGTTGCATAGTTTTCGGAGCATGAGGCGGATTGAGGCGAGCTTGAGGAAGGCGA
>DATGFU010000487.1:0-1950 GCA_035308865.1 Allostellaceae bacterium
AGTGGCGATCCTCCGAGATGGGCAGCAACCGCGACCAGTACGAGCGACTGCTCGATGCCTTCGCCATCGAAGGAGACAACCGCGTCCTGGATTATCTCAGCGGGACCATGCTTCTCATTCGTCCCGATGTGATCGCGCGGCTGCATGCCGGCCTGCGGCGGCTCGAGTGGGAATATGGTGGCGACAAGGATGTCGAGTTCCACCGCGACGGCCAGGTCGCCCACGGCGTCGAGCGGCTCATTCCGGCGCTGTGCCGGCAGATGGGCTACCGGGTGATGTGGCGTTAGCGTGACCGTTACCGTCGTTCTGCACGAGGCTACCCGCACCGGGGCGCCGCGGGTCGGCGCGCTTATCGCGGCCGGCCTGGCGCAGCACGAGGACGTCCGCGTCGTCGTCCTGCGCGACGGACCGCTCGTACCGTGGCTCCGGGATGTGGTCGGCGGGGACCGGCTCATCGTCTGTCGGACAAGCGATTTCTCCTACCAGACCCCGTTCGCGGAGCGCGTGCAGCACGCCCGAGAGATGTTGGCGGGCGACGCCAGCGATCTGATCTATGTGAACTCGGTGGCGGCGTCGCCGTTTATCCTCGCCGCCAAGTCGCTGGCTCGGCGCGTCGTGCTCCACGTCCATGAGAAGGCTGCGGAGCTGCTATCGCTGTTGCGGCTCGACGCGACCAAGCTGGAGGTCGTCGGCATGGCCGACGGCGTCGTGCTGGCAGCCGATGGCGTGGCGGCCGATCTCGAGGAGATCTTCGGCGTCTCCTTCGCCCGGCGGTTGGATTTCGGCATCGTGGTCGATGTCGACGGGATCGGGCGGCTCGCGAGAGAGCGGGTCCCGGCGCCCCGCAATGCTGCGGGCCGGGCGCTGCCCGCACGACGGCGCTACGTGGTCGGCATGTGCGGGACGGCCGCGGCACGCAAGGGGACCGACATCTTCCTCGAGACGGCGAAGGCGATGCCGGAGCTCGATTTCGTCTGGATCGGCGGCTGGTCGCCGGACGAGGCGCCGGACAACCTCTCGTACCAGGACTACCGCGCGCTGGCATTGAAGAATCTTTACGTCACCGGCGCGGTCGACAATCCCTATGCCTATATGAACCGGCTGGATCTCTTCTTCCTGTCCTCGCGCGAGGATCCGAACCCGCTGGTGCTGGCGGAAGCGGCGATACTGGGGATCCCGATCCTCGCCTTCTCCGAGGCCACCGCCGTGGCCGACTGGCTCGGCCGCTCGGCCATCCTGTGCTACGGCCCGCCGAACATGCCGGACGCCGTTCGGGTGCTGCAGGCGATCGCCGCGGACAAGGCTGCCGCCGGGCGCCTTCGCGGCCTCGCCGTCGATGGGGCGGACCGGTTCGACCTCTCCACGAAGCTCGACGGGATGCTGGCGTTCCTTGCCTCGATCCGCGCGCTCGACACACCTGCTTCTATCGCAACGCCCTTGAGGGACGCATCGTGAAGGCTGTGATTCTTGCCGGCGGGCTGGGCACGCGGCTGCTCGAGGAGACGACGGTCCGCCCCAAGCCGATGGTCGAGATCGGCGGACGGCCGATCCTCTGGCACATCATGAAGATCTACGCGACCCATGGCATCAACGAGTTCATCATCTGCCTCGGCTACAAGGGCTACGTGATCAAGGAGTATTTCAGGAACTACTTCCTGCACTCCTGCGACGTGACCTTCCACCTCGACCGCAACGAGATGGTGCTGCACCGCGCCGCCGCCGAGCCCTGGTCGGTGACGCTGGTCGAGACCGGCGAGGAGACGCAGATCGGCGGGCGCATCAAGCGAATCCTGCCCTATCTCGGCGATGACGATGCGTTCTGCCTGACCTATGGCGACGGCGTCGGCAATGTCGATGTCGCGGCCGGCATCGCGCTTCATCGCGAGAGCGGCCGCCTCGCAACGGTGACCGCGACGCAGCCGCCCGGACGGTTCGGGGCGCTGCGCTATG
>DATGFU010000488.1:0-4245 GCA_035308865.1 Allostellaceae bacterium
AGCCGCCGGCATCGGCCCACTGGCTGTCGCCATGACCGCGCAGATCCGGCGCGATCACGTGCCAATCACGCCGCAGGCGCGACGCGACCCAGTCCCAGTTGCGGCAATGGTCGCGCCCGCCATGGACGAGGACGAGCGGCGGCGCCGTCGGGTTGCCCCAATCGACATAGTGCAGGCGCAAGCGCTGGGAGATGTAGAAATGCGACGTGGGGCCGGGAAGTTCGGTCGCCTCGAAAGTCATGTCTGATTGACCGGTCGCCATGTTGTCGCTGATCGCACCCTTCTCGCTCACGCACTCTTTCCCGGCAGGATCACGTCCGCGGCCGATCTCCCCGTCAGTGTACCTCAGCCGAGCCAGCGACGATCCAACAGAGTGGCACTCAGAAATCTGTACGCTTTGAAGCCATAGGTCTGTTGACGAGCGAAGAGCAAGGACGTACGTTTTCCGTGAGCATAGATCTCAGGAGGCCGATATGCCGCGGGTCGCCGTCGACGACAGCGAGAGAATGAATTTGCGGGTCAAGCCCCAGGTCAAGGCCCGCCTCGTGCGCGCGGCGGCGCTCCGTCATACCGACCTGACGGAGTTCGTGACGCGGTCGGCGCTGCGCGAGGCGGATGCCGTGATCGAAGCGGCCGAGCGGCTGACTCTGTCGGAGCGGGACAGCCTGCTGGTTCTTGAACTGCTCGACAATCCCCCACCCGCGAACGCCAAGCTGCGCGCCGCCATCGCCGCGTTGCCGTCCAACCGATGACGTTGCCGAGCTGGCACGAAGAGTCGATCGCAAGGAAGCACGACCGCAAGGCCTTCGATTGCGGTGACGCCGATCTCAACGCCTTCCTGCAACGCTATGCGCGCCAGAGCCACGACCTCGGCGGCGCCAAGACCTTCCTGGCGATCGACGACACCGACGGCAGGACCATCATCGGGTTCTACAGCCTGGCGCCGGCATCGCTCGCCTACGCCCGGACTCCCGAGATCGCACGCCGCGGGCTCGGCCAGCACGAGGTGCCGGGGTTCCGGCTTGCGCGCCTTGCCACGCATGTCGCCCTGCACGGCCAGGGCCTCGGCGGCCAGCTCATCGCCGCGGCGGGCCGGCGCTGCCTGCGCGTCGCCGCAGAGGTCGGCGGCGTCATGCTGATCATCGACGCGAAGAACGCCCGCGCCGCCGCGTGGTACGCCAGCTACGGCGCGGTGCCGCTGCACGACGCCGCGCTGACGCTCGTCCTGCCGCTCGCAACGCTGGAGGCCGAGCTGAAGAGGGCGGGGAAGCTGTAGCGCCGGGGGTGGCGCGTCTGCGATAGTCGGAGTGGAGGGATGGAATAGAGACATAAGTGGAGTGGCATTGTAAAGCCCGTCGATCACTTCAATTTCAACTCTATTTAATCTCGAAATTGCATCGATGATCTCGTCTCCTATGATAAGAAGCGATCCTTTATTACAATGAACTCATTCGAGTTGCTTCGTTATTAGATCCCAGCGATTCAAATTGAACGCCATGCGCCTCATATGTTCGGCAGTTGGATCGCCGACTCTATATCCGCCCCCGACGATCCAGGATTCTGTTTCGGCATGGCCGTCCAGTACGCCAATCACTTGGTGGATGCTCGAAAAGATATAACATTTCGGATCCTTTCGCGTATGCCAAACTTGAACGAGCACAACTCCCGGAATCCGGAACCACGATTTTTGAAAATTGAATAGTGTTTCGGATCGCGCTTTCACCTGGATAGGAACGACCTTTCCAAATCCGTGCTCCTTATACGCGATTAGATCGATTCCTCCATCATAGGCGGGATAGGCGACGGAAACCCCCCGTCTCATCAACTCCCCGGCTACTATCGCCTCGCCGGCTTTCCCGATCAGAGCGGCTTCGGTCATTGATCCCCCCACGCAGCTCTACTACCTATAGCGCAAATTCGAGTCCCGTCGGAGCAGCAATTCGGGCATGCTGCGGTATGCGCAAGGTCTTCGCCACACTCGGATTTGTGTTCCTCGCTTGGGCAGCGGTAGCCGCAGCGGACAAGAAGCCGCCACCGGCTCAGCCGGCCCCTACCCCGCCGCCGAAATCTGCCCAGCCGAATCAGCTTCCTCCGGACCGAGGGACGGAGAGTGCCCCTATCGTGGTGAAGGTGCTGGAACCCGAGAAGTCCAAGGAAGCGCTTGAGAAGGAAGATCGGATCGAAGCAGCCAAGGCAACCCGTGAACAGCAACTTGCTGATTTCACAAAAGATCTGGCCGCATATACGAAGTGGTTGTTCGGGGCGACCTCTGTGTTGGCAGCGGTCACGTTGGGAACTGCACTACTTATATGGCGACAGGTCCGCGATGCCAGGGACGCCATCGATGCTGCGAGAATTTCGGCCGATGCCGCCAAAAGGTCCGCCGAAATCGCAGAGGATGCCCTTATTCATCTGGAACGAGCATACCTTTTCATAACGAAATTCAGTACGAATTTGGAGTATTTATTTGCCGGGATTCAGGTCCCGGACTTAAAGGGACGCCCAAGTTTCAGGATTGACATGATTAATTATGGTCGGACGACGGCGAATCTCACCACCGGATTTGTCCATGTTGAGATCGCCGATAATCTCCCTGATCCGATTACGTTTGGCGGGGGCGGGGAAAGCTCTTCTCTGGCTGATAGGCAGGAAGTGGAGATTTTCATCGGGCCGGGAAGGGAGTACTTTCTCGATAATCTTACATGGCAGAAGGAATACGGCTACGATCGCGTTCTGGGAATTAAGAACGGAACAACATCCCTCTACATACATGGCTTTATCAGATACATCGATATATTCATGAAACCCCATGAGATAGTATATCTTCGGAGATATAACCCAAAGACTCAAGAGTTTGATCCCGTGGGAGGCGTAGCGCGGAACCGCTGCACCTAATCTGCGGGACGCTCACATAGCAAAGTGTCGAATCCGATCATCGTATCCACAAACCCTCACGCCACCGCCCGCGCCGCCACCAGCGCCGCGATCTCATCCTCCGTATACCCCAGCGCCGCCAGGATCTCCCGCGTATGCTCGCCCTGCCGCGGCGTCTGCCCGAGCCCGGCGAGGGCGAGCGGGGTGCGCGAGAAGCGGAAGGCGGGGCCGATCTGGCGGTGGTCGCCGAATTCCGGGTCGTC
Source organism: Allostellaceae bacterium (assembly GCA_035308865.1). Lineage (GTDB taxonomy): Bacteria > Pseudomonadota > Alphaproteobacteria > ATCC43930 > CGMCC-115725 > DATGFU01. Next base: position 3,138 of record DATGFU010000488.1, read on the forward strand.
GGTGCGCAGGATGATGCCGCTGTGCTGGAGCGCCGCGTCGGCGAGCGCCCGGTCGCGGCGGTCGGGATGGGCGACCTCGTGCCAGATGCCGGCGCCATCCAGCAATGACGCCGCTTCAGCCAGCGGCCGCGGCGCCAGCGCGGCGGCGATGGCGGCGCCTTCGGCCTCGCCCCAGGCAAGAGGGTCATCGTCAAGCGCGCCTTCGAGGCCGAGCGCATTCGCCAGCCGCCGCGCCATGGCGCTGCCGCGCACGGCAATCGCGATCCAGCCGTCCGCCGTCCGGTAGAGCCGCTCGGCCGGGTGGGTGCCCGTCTGCTCGCGGTTCATCCGCGGCGCGCCGGCGAAGCTGCCGTCGGCGCGCTCGATAAGCTCGCTCATCAGATAGAGCCCGGTATCGAGCAGGGTGACGTAGATCGACGGCGGCGCCTTGCCGCGGCGGCGCTGCAGCAGGGCGAAGAGCACGCCGATCGCGGTCAGCAGCCCGCCGCCGAAATCGGCGATGGCGGAGCGGTTCCACAGCGGCACGTCGCCTTCGCCGGAGCCACGGAACTCGTGGCCGCAGAAGGCCTGGAAGAGCATGTCGAAGCCGGCGTGCTGGGCCTTCGGCCCGTCCACGCCGTAGCCGCAGGTCTCGCCGACGATGATCTCGGGCTTCGCCCGCTGCAGCGTCGCGGCGTCGAGACCGAGCTTGGCCGAGACGCCGGGCCGGAAATTGTGGTGCACGATGTCGGCCCAGCCGGCGAGGCGCCTTGCCACCTCGCTGCCGCCGGGCGACTTCACGTCGACGCAGATCGAGCGCTTGCCGCGGTTGGTGCAGGCAAAGGCCCGGAAGAGCGCGCGGTTCACGTCGCCGGCGAGCCCCTCGATCTTGATCACCTCGGCCCCGAGATCGCCCAGCAGCACCGAGAGATAGGGGCCGGCGACGAAGCTGCCGAAATCGCAGATCTTGAGGCCGGCGAGGGGGCCGCCGGCGCGCTCCGCCGGGAGCGTCGCCGGCGCCACCGCGGCGTCGGGCGCGGGCCCGTGCCGGATCGGCATTCCGACCGTGCGCTCGCCGGTCGCGTGCCGGACCAAGATGGCGTTGTGCTCGACCTGCGGGTCGGACCAG
>DATGFU010000489.1:0-14121 GCA_035308865.1 Allostellaceae bacterium
TCACTGGTGATCGCCGCAGCGATCTCGATGCGGCTCAACCGTTCGATCTCCGAGCCGCTCCGCCAGGTTGCAATGGCCGCCGCCCGGGTCACCCGCGGCGACCTCGCCACCCCCTTGCCCGCGGCCAATCGGACCGACGAGATCGGCGTTCTGGTCGACGCCTTCAGCCAGATGCTCGAAAGCCTGAGGTCGATGACCGGCGAGATGGTGTCGGGCGCCGAGATCCTCGCCGAGACTGCGCGCGATATTCTCGCCACGACGACTCAGGTAGCCGCCGGCGCCTCGGAAACCGCGACATCGATCAGCGAGACCTCGGTGACCATGGAGGAGGTCAAGCAGACGGTGCAAATGGCGGCGGACAAGGCCCAGCAGGTGTCGCTGGGCGCACAGCGCACCGCAACCGTGGCCGAGTCGGGGCGCGACGCGGTGGAAGAAGTGGCCGGCGGCATGGCGCGCATCCGCGAGCAGGTGGAGGCCGTCTCGGCGAGCATCCTCCGGCTCAGCGAGCAGAGCCAGGCGATCGGCGAGATCATCGCGGCAGTGAACGACCTCGCCGACCAGTCGAACCTGCTGGCGGTCAACGCCGCGATCGAGGCGGCGCGTGCCGGCGAGCAGGGCAGGGGCTTCGCCGTGGTCGCCCAGGAGGTCAAGAGCCTGGCGGAGCAGTCGAAACAGGCGACCGGCCAGGTCCGCGCGATCCTCGGCGACATCCAGAAGGCAACGGCCACGGCCGTGCTCGCGACCGAGCAGGGCAGCAAGGCGGTCGAGGCCGGGGTCGAGCAATCGGCGCAGGCCGGCGAAGCGATCAAGATCCTGTCCGACAGCATCCAGCAGGCGACGCAGGCGGCGATGCAGATCGCGGCCTCGAGCCAGCAGCAGTTGATCGGCGTGAGCCAGGTCGCGCTCGCGATGGAAAACATCAGGCAGGCCAGCGCCCAGAATGCCGCCGGCATCAAGCGCGCGGAAACGGCGGCGCGAAGCGTCAACGAACTCGGCCAGAAGCTGCGCGAGATGGTGCGGCAGTACCGTCCCTGACGGATCGCGACGATGGCCGACCATGATCAGCGGCTGCTCGAGAAGCTCCTGCCGATCTTTCGGGAGGAGGCGCGCGAGCACGTCACGCTGATCTCGTCGCGGCTGGCCGATCTCGAATCCGCCTCGGCGGACGCGCTGGACACGGTGCTCGAAGAGATCTTCCGCGAGGCTCACAGCCTCAAGGCAGCGGCGCGCGCGGTCGGCCGGCGCGACATCGAGTTCACGTGTCAGGCCGTCGAATCCGTGTTCTCGGGGCTGAGGCGGGAGGCCAAGGCGCCGACGCCCGCCGTCCTGACCGCGCTCCATCGTGCCGCCGACGCGCTCGCCGATTTCCTCGCCTCGACCGAGATGCAGCCCGGCGCCCAGAACGTCGCCCGGGCGCAGGCACTGGCGGATGCGCTCGAGGCGGCAGTCAAGGGCGCCAATGCACCGACCGCCGCACCGACGGTGGCGCCACCGGCGCCGGCCCGGCCCCGGCCGGAACCGGTTGTCACCCGCCCGGCGCAGCGCCCGGAGCCGCCTGTGCCGGCGCCCTCCAAAGCGCCGCCGCCCGCGCCGCCAGTGCCGCTGCCGTCCGTTGTCGCGGAGGCCGTGCCCGCCCCGGCAGCCGCCATCCCCTCGGTGCAGACCGTCCGGCTGTCGATCGCGCGACTCGACGTGCTGCTGGTCCAGGCGGAGGAGATGCTGCTCGAGAAGCTGGCATCGGAACGCCTGACCCGGGAAATCAGGTCGGTCATGGCCGGCCTGTCGGAGTGGAAGCGCGAGATCGCCAGCGCGGAGACCACATCAGCGCGGTTGCGGCTGCGCGGCGAGGGCGGACGAGTTGGCGAACCGGCGTCCGACGTCTTCGAGCTCAGTGTGCGGCGCGTCAGGGAGCTGGAGACCCGGCTGGCGGCGATCGCCAAGTTGGCAGCGGCGGACGCGCGCAGCCTCGGCAGCAAGGTCGACCGCCTGCTCCAAGACATGAAGCGGACCTTGACCCTGCCGTGCAGCTCCGTGCTCCGGCTGCTGCCGCGGGTGGTCCGCGAGCTCTCGGAGGACCAGGGGAAGGACATCACGCTGACGATCGTCGGCGGCGAGCTGGAGATGGACCGGCGCATCCTCGACGAACTCAAGGATCCGATCCTGCACATCGTGCGCAACGCCGTCGATCACGGCATCGAGGCGCCGGCTGAGCGCGTCGCACATGGCAAGCCGGCCCGCGGCGCGATCACCGTGACCGTCGCGTCGGGTGACGGCGACAAGGTCGCCTTCACCATCGCCGATGACGGCGGCGGCATCGCGGTCGACCGGCTCCGGGCGGCCGCACAGGAGCTGGGGCTGGCGTCGCCCGAGCGCTCGGCCGAATCGGATCTGCTCCACCTCGTCTTCCAGTCCGGCCTGTCGACGCGCACGACGGTAACCGAGGTCTCCGGACGCGGTCTCGGGCTTGCGATCGTCCAGGAGAAGCTGGAGCGCCTTGGCGGGAGCGTGTCGGTCGAATCGCAACCGGGCAGGGGAACGACGTTCCGGCTGGTCGTGCCGCTGACGCTCGCCACCTATCGCGGCATCGTCGTGAAATGCAGCGGGCGCCGGCTCGTCCTGCCGACGCTCGGGGTCGAGCGGGTCATAGGCGTTGCGCGCCAGGCGGTCCGGACGATCGAGAACCGGGCCGTGATCGACGTCGGCGACACCCCCGTGCCCCTGGTCTCGCTGGGCGAGGTCCTCGAGCTGCCGCCGGGTCGGGATCGGGCGGACGGCCGGCGCAACCTGCTCCTGGTCGGAACGCTCACTGGACGTGTAGCCTTCGAGGTCGACGAGATCGAGGGCGACCAGGAGGTCCTGATGAAGCCGCTTGGCCAGTACTTGGCACGCGTGCGCAACGTGCAGGGCGCGACCGTCCTCCCGACCGGCGAGATCGTCCCGATCCTGAACGTTCACGATCTGCTGAAATCGGCCATGCGGCGGCTCCGCGGCCCGCGGGGCCAGACGGCGTCGCTTCCCGCGAAGACCCACACCGCCGAGAAGACGATTCTCATCGTCGAGGACTCCGTCACCGCCAGGATGCTCCTGCGCAATATCCTGGATGCGGCGGGCTATCGCGTGCGAACCGCCGTCGATGGTCTCGACGCGTGGACGTCGCTGTCTCTCGATCCGCCCGATCTGGTCGTCTCCGACGTCGAGATGCCGCGCATGAACGGATTCGAGCTGACGCAGCGGATCCGCCGGGACAAGCGGCTCGCGGACCTGCCGGTGATCCTCGTGACCGCGCTCGAATCGCAGGAGCATCGCGAGCGCGGCGTGGAAGCAGGCGCCGACGCCTACATCACCAAGGGAGGATTCGACCAGGAGAGACTCCTGGACGCAATCCGCAGGCTCGCGTGACGCAGGGCCGCATCCGAATCCTCGTCGTCGAGGACTCGCCGACCGCCCGGACGTTCCTGGCCGAGATCTTCGGCGCCATGCCGGACATGGAGGTGGTCGGAACTGCCGCCGACGGGATCGAGGCGATCCGCGCGGCCCGCGATCTTCGGCCAGACGTCGTCACCATGGACGTCTACATGCCGCGGATGGACGGGCTGGAGGCGACGCGCCAGATCATGCGCGATTGTCCCGTCCCGATCGTCGTCATCAGCTCGATGGGCGACGGCGAAGTGACGGCCTCGTTCCGCGCCCTCGATGCGGGGGCGGTCGCCTTCGTCCGCCGTCCCCGCGGCATCGACGAGAGCGAGGCCACGGCCGAGGATATCGGCCAGATGATCCAGACCGTCCGCCTCATGTCGGAGGTGCGCGTGGTCCGCCGCACTGGCGCCCCCCCGCGGCGGGCCGGATCGATGGCAGTTCCGTCTCAGCTCTCGCTCGGCCGCCAGGACGTCCGGACGATCCTCGTCGGGGCTTCGACCGGCGGCCCTACCGCGATCATCGATCTGATGGTCCCGCTGCCGACCTCCGGCGGCCCGCCGGTGCTGATCGTCCAGCATATCGCGGCCGGATTCGTGGACGGGCTGGTCGAGTGGCTCGCGAAGGCGACCGGACACAACATCCACGTGGCGGCCGACGGCGAGCCGCTGTCGTGCGGCGTGACCTACGTCGCGCCGGATGGAAAGCATATGGGCATCGCCGCCGATCGCATCAGGCTCAGCGATGCCGCGCTCGAGCATGGCGTGCGGCCATCGGTATCATTTCTCTTCCGCTCGGCGCTCGAGAATTACGGCGGCGCGGTTGCGGCCGCGCTGCTTTCCGGCATGGGCAAGGACGGCGCGCACGAGTTGCGAGCCCTGAAGCTTCGCGGCGCCACCACCTTCGCCCAGGATGCCGGCAGCGCGATCGTGAACGGCATGCCGGGCGAGGCGGTGCGCCTCGATGCGGCCCAATACGTGCTGCCGCCGACCGAGATCGGCCGCGCGATCGCGATGCTTGTCGGCCGCGGCCCTGCCGGCCAGTAGCACGCGACGCAAGAGCGCGATGACATCAGGTCGGATCGACCTGATCGCTGGATCCGTCTCTAGCCGCGGCGGCTCAACACGTCGCGGATGCGGGCCGCGAGTTCGACCTTGCGATAGGGCTTGCGGACCACGCCGACGCCGGCCACCGCCATGTTCTGCCCGCTGGCGAACACCTCCGAGTAGCCGGAGGTGAGCAGCGCGGGCAGACCGGGCTGCAACTCGCGTGCCCGGTCGATGAGCTGTTCCCCGGAAATGCCGCCGGGCATGACGATATCGGTGAACAGCATGTCGAACCGTTCGCCCGCTTCCAGCAGCTGCAATGCGGCGGCGGCGTTCACGGCCTCCACGGTCCGGTAGCCCAGCCCCTCCAGCATCCGGATCGTGACGGCGCGGAGTTCCGCGCTGTCGTCCACCACCAGGATGCGCTCCCCGCCGCCTCGCTGCAGGTGATCGGTCGCCGAGGTCGGGAGCGCCTCCGTATCGGCTCCCTCTGCCCGCGGCAGGTAGAGCTTGATCGTCGTGCCGTGGCCGATCTCGCTGTAGATCTTCAGGTGGCCGCCGGATTGCTTGACGAAGCCGTACACCATGCTGAGCCCGAGGCCGGTTCCCTGGCCGGGCGGCTTCGTGGTGAAGAACGGCTCGAGGATGCGCTCGATGATCTCAGGGGCGATGCCGGTGCCGGTGTCCGAGACCGCCAGCAGCACGTAGGCGCCGGGCACGACATCGAGATTCTCGGCCGCATATTCCTCGTCCAGGATCTCGTTGCTCGCCTCGATCAGCAGCGTGCCGCCGTCCGGCATGGCGTCGCGCGCATTGATCGAGAGATTGAGAAGAGCGTCCTCGACCTGGGACTGGTCGGCCTTGATCGGCCACAGCGACGGCGCCGCATCCATGCGCACCTCGATCGTGGCGCCGAGCGTCCGCCGCAACATCGTCGCGACCCCCGGCAGGACGGCGCCGATATCGAGCCTTTTCGGGTCGAGCGGTTGCATGCGGGCGAAGGCGAGAAGCCGCTTCGTCAGCTCGGCGCCGCGGAGGGCCGCGGACAGCACTTCCTGGGCAAGCTCGCCCATGAACTGGTCCTCGCCGGCCTTCTCGACGATCGCGTCGGCGTTGCCCACGATGATGCCAAGCAGATTGTTGAAGTCGTGGGCGACGCCGCCGGTGAGGCGACCCAGGGCGTCCATCTTCTGGAGCTGCCGGAACTGCGCTTCCGTGTTCTTCCGATCCGTGACGTCGTGGACGATCATCATGATCAGCCGCTCGCCGGCGAGATCGACCCGCGAGGCCGAGAGGTCGACCCAGATCTGGCTGCCGTCCTCGCGCCTGAGCGACAGATCGACCACCCGGGTTCCCGGCGATGCGAGGAGGCTGGCGAGGCTCGGCGGCTGTTCGCCGGCGGCATCCGCATCGAGGAGCGCCGCATAGGAGGCGCCCAGGATGTTCGATTTCGGCCGGCCGATCAGCTCCTCGAACTTGAGGTTCGCCTCCCGCACCACGCCGCTGTGATCGAGGACGATGATCGCGTCATGGGCCGTTTCCATCAGGAGCGCGAACTTCTCCTCGGAAACTCGGACCTTGTCCTCGAGCCGGCGGGCATAGTCCTCGATCCGCTCATGGGCGATCGCGAGCTCGGCGCGGCTGGCCTGCAGCTCACGGTTGGCCCGCACCGTGTCCTCGAAGCTCGAGATCAGCAGGTCGAGAATCTGCTCCTTCTCCGAGGTGATGGTGAGGCGCTGGCCCAGGAAAACGATATCGACGCCGAGCGACAGACGCTTCGCCGACCGGATCTCGCGGTTCCGCAGCAAAGCGGTGATCCGGTCGATCAGGTGCTGTTCCTCGTAGGGCTTGGTCAGGAAGTTGTCGGCGCCGCATTCGAGGCCGCGGATAATGTCCATCGGCTCGTTAAGGCTCGACACCAGAACCACAGGAATCTGGTGCTCTACAAACTCGGCCTTGATCTGGCGGCAGAGCTCGTAGCCCGTGACCCCCGGCATCACGATGTCCGAGACCACGACATCGGGCGGACGGGCGCGGACCAGCCCCATGGCCTCGGCGCCGTTGCGGGCGGTCTCGGTATCGAACCCGTGGCCGTTGAGAATGAATTCGAGCTTGGCAGCCTGGGTCGGGCTGTCCTCGACGATCAGAATCCGCGCCATCTGCCGCTCCGCCTCATCGTCGAGTTGCAGCGAATTGGAAGTGTGCCGCACCGGCGGTTCTGTGCCCGCCGCAGGCGTCGCACAGAAAATGCCATGGAGAAGATGGACATAAGGTTACATCGTCGCAAATTCGCCCGCGGATTCAAGCCTGTCATTGTGACAAAGAATGGACGGCGCCCTTTGCATAGCGGGATAGCGCGGGGCGCTCTCGGCGATCGGAAACCCTCCGGCGCTCTTGCGGCTTCCCGGCATGTCTCAGCCGACGACCGCGCGGGCCGGCGATGTTGGCGTGCAGAACCCTGCAATGAAGGGCGCGAGACCGGGAGAGGTGTGGGAGGTGATGGCCGGCGGTCGACTGCCGGCCGGCCGGGTGCCCCTGGACACACAGTTTGGGGGACACGGTCGAGCTTCTGTATTTCGAGCGGGACGATCTGGTCTTGGCCAGCGTGGCTGAGATCGACGACGGACGCTACTTAAGGTTGTTCTATCCCAACTAGATAAGCTGCCGTAGTAGAGATGGAACCATCCGTGTCCCGGAGCTCGGGGGGGTTCCCTCACGCCATGACCGAACCGGCCACGACCCGGTTGCGCCCGCCGGATTTCGCGGCGTAGAGCGCGGCATCGGCGCGGGCGTAGAGCGCCTCGAACTCCTCGCCCGGCTTCAGCTCGGCCACGCCCAGGCTGGCGGTCGCCTTGATCGTGCCGCCCTCGTGCGGAAGCTCAAGTGCGGCGACCGCGGCGCGCAGGCGCTCGGCGAGGATAAGGGCGCCGGCCTCGTCGGTGTCGGTCAGGAGGAGCGCAAACTCCTCCCCGCCCAGGCGGCCGATGAGGTCGCTTTCGCGCGTCAGCTCGCGCCACGCCCGTGCGGCGCCGGCAAGGACGGCGTCGCCGACCGGGTGGCCGTAGGTGTCGTTGATCTGCTTGAAGTGGTCGAGGTCGAGGACGATGAGCGTCCGCGGTTGCTTCGCCCGGCGCGCGACCGCCAGGCTCTCGCGGGCGCGCTCGAGGAAATGGCGCCGGCTGGCAAGTCCGGTGAGCGGATCGACGGTCGCCAGCGCGAAGAGCTGCGCATTCGCCGTCTGCAGCGCCGCGTTCGCCGCGGCGAGGGCGGCCGTATGGCTGCGGCGGGCGACGACATAGGCCACCATCCGGTCGAGGGCGAGCAGCGCGAGGATCCCGGCGATGGCGGCGCTGATCCCCACCTTGAAGAGGGGCCAGTGGACGTCGTCGCGCGGCGTTGTGGGGTTGGCCACCCAGATCGTGTACGGGCTCCCTCCGATCTTGCGACCCACAGCCGTGAAGGGTTGCCCGTTCCAGGATATCGCGCTCAGCTCGCCGTCGACTGCGACCGTCCGGATGTCGAGATCCTCGAGCGCCGCCTGGCCATAGACGGCCGGATCAACAGGCGCGGCCTCACGGCTCCAGGCCTTGATGCGCTTCAGGATCAGCTCGGGGTGCCCGGATGCGGCGACGACACCCTGGTCGTCGACCACGAGGATCGTCCGTGTCCGGGTGGCGAGCAGAGGAGCAAGCGTCGCCGCCCTCTTGCGCACCACCGCGACGCCGATCGGCCTGCCGTCGGCCTCGACCGCCCGAGCGAAGAAGAAAGCGGGGGAGGGGACCGTCCGACCGACCGCGAACTCGAGGCCTGTGCCATTCGCGAGTGCCGACTGGAAATAGTGCCGATCGGCATAGCTGACGCCGATCCCGCTCTCGGGGCTGCTGCCGTCGTTGATCGCGAGGCAGACGCCATCGGCATCGAGGACGAAGATGAGTTCGTACTGCGACTCGTCGATGACTCGTCGGAAGTAGTCGTCGAGCTCGAGGACGGCCGGGTCCTGGAGCAGCGTCGACCGTTTTTGCGCCGGGTCGAGCGTGACCAGCGGCGTCGCGGCGGTGGAGCGTTTCTGCAAAAGCGCCACGACGGCCGGCTGCGCCGCAAAAGCTGTTGCGAAATCCGTCATCGCCCGGAATTCGGCATCAAGCCGGTCGACGGCGGTCTTGACCTGATTGGTCATGCTGTCGCGGAGCATGGCCAGATTCTCGGCGTCGCTGCGCGCCACCGTGTAGGCCGTGTAGGCATAGCAAACCCACAGCCAGACGAGGGCGGCGGCAAAAGCCAGGACGCGGAACGTCCTGGCGTCCTTTTGCGCTCCCAGCTTGAGCAACGTTCTCTCCCAGCCCCGGTGTTGGTCGAACGCGATTCAGGCGGGCCGGGCCCCCCAGGTGCTTGGCCTTTCGGCCGCGGCCCGCCGCAATGGTCGGGCAGTTTCGCTCCCGCGTAAAGAAGGTCGACGAGGGTCGCGGGCGCGAGGGCTTCTAAAACTCGGCCGGCTGGGCCATTCTCCGCGCGCCCGAAGCCTGGGAGCCTCTTGCCATGGATTTCTTCCGGCGGTTCACCCTCCTGGTCTGCGCGCCATCCTTCAACGCGGACGATCTGGAGGGGCTCCGCGTCCAGCAGATCACCAGCGAGGTCGGGAAACTGGGTTTCCAGGTGGTCCACGCGCCGCGCATCGAGGATGCGGAGATCGCCGTCCAGACCGATGCGGCGATCGGCTGCATCCTGGTCGACTGGGGCAAGAAGGACGGGCTCGCCGGCAAGACCACGGCGCTGATCAACCTGATGCGGCGGCGCGGGCTCGACGTGCCGATCGTCATCCTGGTGCGGCGCAAGCGCTTCGAGGACATCCCCGTCGAGATCATGGATTTCATCGACGGCTATGTCTTCCTGGCCGAGGAGACGCCGGAATTCATCGCCAAGTCGCTGGTGAGCCGAATCAAGCAATATGCCGAGACGCTGAAGACGCCGTTCTTCGGCGAGCTCGTCGACTATGCCGAGGAAGGCAACCAGATGTGGACCTGCCCCGGCCACAACGGCGGCGTGTTCTACAATCGCAGCCCGATCGGCCGGATCTTCGTCGAGCACCTCGGCGAGGCGGTGTTCCGCGACGATCTCGACAATTCGGTGCTGGAGCTGGGCGACCTGCTCACGCATGAGGGGCCGGCGCTGAAGGCGCAGAAGGAGGCGGCGGCGATCTTCGGCGCCGAGAAGACCTATTTCGTGCTGAACGGCACCTCGGCCTCCAACAAGATCGTGCTGAGCGCGCTGGTGGCCGAGGGCGACCTGGTGCTGTTCGACCGCAACAACCACAAGGCGGCGCATCACGGCGCGCTGCTGCTGGGCGGCGGCATCCCGATCTTCCTCGAGACCAACCGCAACGCCCACGGCCTGATCGGCCCGATCTACCGCGAGGCGCTGGACGAGACGGCGATCCGCGAGCGCATCCGCGCCAACCCGCTGGTCACCGACCCCGAGGCGTGGCAGCGCCAGCGGCCGTTCCGCGTGGCAGTGATCGAGCAGTGCACCTATGACGGCACGATCTACAACGCCGAGGCGATCCTCGGCGCGATCGGTCCTCTCTGCGACTACATCCTGTTCGACGAGGCCTGGGCGGGCTTCATGAAGTTCCACCCGCTCTTCGCCGGCTGCTTCGCCATGGGGCTGAAGGCGCTGGGGCCGGAGGCGCCGGGGATCATCGCCACGCAATCGACCCACAAGCAGCTGGCGAGCTTCTCCCAGGCCTCGCAGATCCATATGAAGGACCGCCACATCAAGGGCCAGGAGCGCCGCGTCGAGCATCGCCGCTTCAACGAGACCTTCCTCGTCCACGCCTCGACCTCGCCCTTCTACCCGCTCTTCGCCTCGCTCGACGTCGGCGCCCAGATGATGCGGGGGCGGCAGGGCGAAGTGCTGTGGGACGACACGATCCGGCTCGGCATCGAGCTGCGGAAGAAGATCCGGGCGATCCGCCGCGAGTTCGAGGAGAAGGAGCGCGATCCCGACCGGCGCTGGTTCTTCGACCCCTTCGTGCCGGATACCGTGGAGGTCTCGGATGCGGCGGCGGGCGAGGAGCGGCGCGAGCTGCCCTGGGAGCTGGTGCCGACCGACGGGCTGGCAACCAACCCCCGCTACTGGGCGCTCAATCCGGGCGCGCGCTGGCACGGCTTCGCCCATGTCGGCGCGCGCCAGGCGATGACCGACCCGAACAAGCTGACGCTGCTGACGCCGGGCTTCGACCGGGCGACGGGGGAGTACGACCGGTTCGGCATTCCGGCGCCGGTGGTGGCGCAGTTCCTGCGCGAGAACCGGGTGGTGCCGGAGAAGAACGACCTCAACTCGCTGCTCTTCCTGCTGACCCCCGGCGTCGAATCGAGCAAGGCCGGCACGCTCTTGAGCACGCTGGTGGCGTTCAAGCGGCGCTACGACGACAACGCGCTGCTCGACGAGGCGATCCCGGAATTCGTCCGCCGCCGCCCCGCCCGCTACAGCGGCAGGCGGCTGCGCGACCTCTGCCACGAGATGCATGAATTCTACCGCGAGGCCGGGGTGAGCGCCCTGCAGCGGGCGCAGTTCGCGCCGGAGCACCTGCCCCGCATGGTGATGCCGCCGCACGAGGCGGTGCGGCAGCTGACCCGCAACAAGGTCGACTACCTGCCGATCGACCAGGTAGAGGGGCGGATCGCCACCACGCTCTTCGTGGTCTATCCGCCCGGGATCGCCACCATCGTGCCGGGCGAGCGCCTCGACGAGCGGGCCCGGCCGATGCTGGACTATCTCAGGATGTTCGAGCGCAGCGCCAACCTCTTCCCCGGCTTCGAGGCCGAGATCCAGGGCGTGTTCCGCGAGGTGGCGGCGGACGGCACGGTGCGCTTCCACACCTACGTGGTGCGCGAATAGGCATGTCCGTCACCACCTACAAGCCGCTGGTCCGCGCCTCGACCGATGCCGACGTGGCGCAGATGCTGGCGATCTACCACCACCACATCTCGACCGGGCTGTGCGACGCGGGTGCGGCCTACGAGGCGGGCGTGCTGGAGGCCGAGGACATCAGGCGGCGGCGCAAGAACATGCGCAAGCACCGCCTGCCGCACCTGGTGGCCGAGGTCGAGGGCGTGGTCGCCGGCTATGCCTATGCGGTGCCGTTCCGCAAGCGCCCGGCCTATCGCTACACGCTGAAGCACTCGATCTACATCCATCCCCAGTTCGTCCATTGCGGCATCGGGCGGACGCTGCTGCCGGCGCTGATCGACGCCTGCGCCGCGGCGGGATACCGCCAGCTGATCTGCTACGTCGACCCGGCCAACGAGGCCTCGCTCAAGCTCCACGAGAGCTTCGGCTTCGCGCGGGTGGGGCTGCTGCCGGCGGTCGGGTACAAGTTCGGCCAGTGGGTGGACAGCGTCATGCTGCAGCGGCCGCTGGGGGCGGGCGCGACGGCGCCGCCGGGGAGCTGGGCGGAGGATGACGGGTAGGCCGCCTTTCGCTCCCTCTCCGCCCACGGGGGCGGAGAGGGTCGGGGTGAGGTGGGGGATGGCTCGGTGCGTCGGCGCGACCCACCTCACCCTGACCCTCTCCCCCCTGAAGGGCGGAGAGGGAAGAATGGGGGAAATTAACCTCCGGCAAACCATGACCGCGGGACCATGGGCGCCGGCGTAGCGAGGGCAGCGGGGCGATGAAGGGCATCATACTGGCCGGCGGCGCCGGCACGCGGCTGCATCCGGTGACGCATGTCGTCTCCAAGCAGCTGCTGCCGGTCTACGACAAGCCGATGATCTACTACCCGCTGTCGACGCTGATGCTGGCCGGCATCCGCGACGTGCTGGTGATCACCACCCCCGCCGACCTGCCGAGCTTCCGCTCGCTCTTGAAGGACGGCAGCCAGTGGGGCATCCGCATCCGCTATGCCGAGCAGCCGCGTCCCGAGGGCCTGGCCCAGGCCTTCATCATCGGCCGCGACTTCGTGGGCGACGGCGCGGTCGCCCTCATCCTCGGCGACAACCTCTTCCACGGCGAGAGCCTGCCGCAGCAGCTCTCCCGCGCCGTCGGCCGGCTCTCCGGCGCCACCATCTTCGCCTACCGGGTGCGCGATCCCGAGCGCTACGGCGTGGTCGAGCTGGGCGCCGACGGAAGCCCGGTCGACATCGTCGAGAAGCCTGCCGCCCCGCGCTCGGACTGGGCGGTGACCGGGCTCTATTTCTACGACAACCGGGTGCTGGACATCGCCGCATCCATCCGCCCCAGCGCCCGCGGCGAGCTCGAGATCACCGACGTCAACCGCGCCTATCTGGAGTTGGGCGAGCTCAACGTCGAGCGCTTCGGCCGCGGCTTCGCCTGGTTCGACACCGGCACCCACGCCTCGCTGCTGGATGCCGGCCACTACGTCCGCACGCTGGAGGAGCGGCAGGGCCTGCGCATCGCCGCGGTGGAGGAGGTCGCCTGGAGCATGGGCTATATCGGCGACGAGGCGTTCCGCGCCCTGGCGCAGGCGCTCGGCCGCAGCCCCTACGGGACGTACCTGCTGCAGCGGCTGGAGAGAAGGGATTAGGGAAGGAGGCGAAGGAGCGACGAGCACGACAGGGTAATTGCCCGACACCGGGCCACCGCCCTGACGAACCGACGCGCCAAGCCTGGCCGCGCAGAATTCTTGTCGGGCGGTAGGAATTCACCCCATGCTGGTTCCGCCTCTGGAGGCCGAGCCATGACCGACTCTCCCGCGCTGCTCTCCGCCACCGCTCTCGCCGCCGCGTACCGCAAGCGGCGGCTGTCGCCGGTGGAGGCGACGGCGGCGGTGCTGGCGCGGATCGAGGCGCTCGACGGCAAGGTCAACGCGTTCTGCCATCGCGATCCGGATGGCGCGCTGGCGGCCGCCCGCGACGCGGAGGAGCGCTATCGGCGGGGCGAACCGCGCTCGCCGGTCGACGGCGTGCCCACCACGGTGAAGGACCTGATCCTGGCGCGGAACTGGCCGACGCTGCGCGGTTCGCGCACGGTCGAGCGGCATCGCGAATGGGCCGAGGACGCGCCGGCGGTGGCGCGGCTGCGCGAGGCGGGCGCGGTGCTGGTCGGCAAGACGACGACGCCGGAATTCGGCTGGAAGGGGGTCACCGACAGCCCGCTGACCGGGATCACCCGCAATCCCTGGAAACCCCCGCAAGTGGGAGAGGGCGGTGTCATGCCTATATGTTGATGATCCCGATATCATATTGACGATCGACACCGTCGGGCGATAGCCTGCTTGCGACCTTGCGGTCCGCGGGAATTTGAGGGGCAGCTTGCGCCGCGTCACCAACCGCTGCCCCCTAACTACCATCTTCGATCCTACCAAACTCCCCGTCGGTGCTAGATTTTCGAGGCGCCGGAATAGGCCTCACGATCCCAGCACAGGGGAGAAATTGACCCTCGTCCGAGATGCCCCTATACCTTCCCGCTCAGTTGGCTTCCCATCTGGTCGACGAGCATTTGCATGGAATATGCAAAACATTAGAGGCCTGAGGCATGGACGACGCGGGCGAGGCTGTACCTCAGAGCCTGACTGGAAAAGGGTTGAGTGATCTCAATAGGTTGTGATTCAATCGTTGTTGCCACACAAGCGATGGGAACCACGATGACCTGGACTGAGATCACTCGCCGTCAGTATCGGCGCGCGGGATTGCGCTATGCAAGC
>DATGFU010000490.1:0-4937 GCA_035308865.1 Allostellaceae bacterium
GCCGGCGCGCCGCACGAGCGCCTGATAACCCACGTCGCCGACCGGCCCGGTCACGACCACCGCTACGCCATCGACGCCAGCAAGCTCGAGACCGAACTGGGCTGGCGCGCGCAGGAGACCTTCGAGACCGGCATCGAGAAGACGGTCGGCTGGTATCTCGAGCGCCGCGACTGGTGGGAGCCGCTGCGCTCGGGCGTCTACCGCGGCGAGCGGCTCGGCCTGATCCCGGCCTGACGTTGCGGGTTTTCGTCACAGGCGCCGATGACGGCCAGCTGGCCCGTTCCCTGGGCGAGGCCGCCGCGGCCAGCGGTGAGATCGAGGTCGGATTCGGCGCGCCGCCCGCCATGGATCTGACCCGCCCGGAGACGATCCTTCCGGCGATGCAGGCGTTCGGGCCGGATGTCGTCGTCAGCGCCGCCGCCTATACGGCGGTGGACCGCGCTGAGTCCGAGCCCGAACTTGCCTACGCGATCAACTGTGAGGGCGCCGCCGCGGCCGCCGCCGCCGCCCTGCGCCTTGGCGCCCCGGTCATTCACGTTTCGACGGACTACGTGTTCGACGGCGCGAAGGACGGCGCCTACGTCGAGACCGACCTGCCCGCGCCGCAAGGGGTCTACGGCCGAACCAAGCTGGCAGGGGAGCGCGCGGTGGCCGCCGCCAATCCCCGCCACCTGATCGCCCGGACATCGTGGATCTACGCGCCGTTCGGGTCGAATTTCGTCCGCACGATGCTGCGCCTGTCGACGGAGCGCGACAGCCTGCGCGTGGTCGACGACCAGATCGGTTGCCCCACCTATTCGCCCGACCTCGCCGACGCGATCCTCCACATCGCCCGCACCTGGTCGCGCGACGGCTGGCGTGGCGAACATGCCGGCGTGACCCATTTCGCCGGGCCCGACGCTGTGACCTGGTGCGCCTTCGCCCGACAGATACTGGCGGGCGCCGCGGCGCGGGGCGGCCGATCCGTGGACGTCGAAGCGATCACCACCGAGCAGTACCCGACGCCGGCGACGCGGCCCGCCAACTCACGGCTCTCGACCGCACGCCTGGAATCGCTGTTCGGCCTGAGACTACCGCCGCTCGAGCGCTCGCTCTCGGCGTGCCTGGACCGACTAATCGGCCAAACTGGCGGAGCGGCGACGTGAAAGGGATCATTCTGGCCGGAGGCTCCGGCACGCGGCTCTATCCGATGACGCTGACCACATCGAAGCAGCTGCTGCCGGTCTACGACAAGCCGATGATCTACTATCCGCTGACCACCCTGATGCTGGCCGGGATCCGGGACATTCTGGTCATTTCGACTCCGCACGACCTGCCGCAGTTCGCGCGGTTGCTCGGCGACGGCGCGCGCCTGGGCATCTCGATCCAATACGCCGCGCAGCCGAAGCCGGAAGGCCTGGCGCAGGCCTTCGTCATCGGCGCCGACTTCGTCGCCGGCGGCAATTCGGCGCTGATCCTCGGCGACAACGTCTTCTACGGCGCCGGCCTGCAGGACCTCGTCAGCCGGGCGGCGCAGCGCGAGGCAGGCGCCAGCGTGTTCGCCTACCGCGTCGCCGATCCGGAACGCTACGGCGTGATCGACTTCGACTCGGAACGCCGCGCCGTTTCGATCGAGGAGAAACCGGCGAAACCGGCCTCGAACTGGGCGGTGACCGGCCTCTATTTCTACGACCGGCAAGTGGTCGACATCGCCGCCAACCTACGTCCCTCGGCGCGCGGCGAACTGGAGATCACCGACGTCAACCGGGCCTATCTCGAGCGCGGCCAGTTGCGGGTGGAGATCATGGGGCGCGGCTACGCCTGGCTCGACACCGGCACGCCGGAAAGCCTGCTCGAAGCCAGCGAGTTCGTCGGCACGCTGGAAAAGCGGCAGGGCTTCCGCATCGCCTGCCCGGAGGAGGTGGCGTTTCGCCAGGGCTTCATCTCCAGGCCCGATCTCGAGGCGCTTGGCGCGGCGCTCGGGAAGAGCGCCTACGGCCAATACCTCCTGCGGGTCGCCGAGACCGACGATCGTGGAATGGCCTGACCGGGCGGCGGCTCGGTCGTGGTCAGCCCGCTTCGCCGAACGCCCGAACGGTCATCCGCAGCCCGTCCATGAAATCCGTCTTGGGCGCCCAGCCCAACAGCTTGCGCGCTTTCGCCGGGTCCAGAATGTTCGAGCGAGTGTCGGTCGCCCGCTCGTCCGCGAACACGACTGGGACGTCGCGCCCGGTCACCTGCTCGAGCGCGGCGATGACATCCAGGATCGAACGGCCCACCCCGCTGCCAATGTTGACCGGTCCACCGACGGCGGGGCGATCGATCGCGGCGCAAATCGCGTCGATCAAATCGGCAATGTAAAGATAGTCGCGCTGGCTCTTGCCATCGCCATAAACCGTCACCGGCCGAGCCTCGCTGAGGCTCTTGAGAATAAAAGCGACGAGCCCTTGACCTTTCGTCGTGTCTTGACCCGGTCCGAAGGGATTGGAAACCCTGAGGGAGGTGTAGCCCATTGTTGAATTGCGGCAGAGCAAGCGGAGATACTGCTCGGCGATCATC
Source organism: Allostellaceae bacterium (assembly GCA_035308865.1). Classification (GTDB taxonomy): domain Bacteria; phylum Pseudomonadota; class Alphaproteobacteria; order ATCC43930; family CGMCC-115725; genus DATGFU01. The sequence goes on from DATGFU010000490.1 coordinate 2,539, forward strand.
TTCGTCATCCCATAGGAACTGATGGGATTGGTCGGATGATCTTCGCTGATGGGCAGTCGCTCGGGCGGCCCGTAGATCGTGCCGCCCGACGACAGGAACACGTAGGATTCCACCTTCGCCATGATGCACGATTCAATGAACGACACGTGCGGTGCGATGTTGGATGAGATGTCGGAGACGATGCGCGCGTTACCCAGCGCTGGGCCCGACGAACTTATCAGTTGAACGACCGTAGAAATCTCTTGTGTCACGATCTGGGTTCTCAGAACGTCTGACAGATCCATGCGACGGGTTTCGACGTCATGGCCGACGATCTCGCTGTAGTCGGCGGGAAAGTCCCGCCCGAAGGCGATCGTGGGGACGCCGTCACGGCACAGCCGCCGGACCAGGTGGCGGCCGATGAAGCCGTTGGCGCCGAAGACGCCGACCTTGTTGGAAGACTTACCCGGCAAAGACAGGCTCCAAAGCTAAGGCCGCGCCCGTCCAGAACCGCGCCGGAGGTCTAGCTGCGTCGGCGGTTCAGCACTGAGGCGCGCGCGCGCAGTAGCAGGTCTCGCGAACGGTAGAGAATACTGCGTTGATACCCGGCCAGTTCGTTCCCCCGATCCGCCGCCAGCTGACGTTCCGCGGCAAGCTCTGCCTGCAAACGAGCCACTTCGTCCTGGGCTTGGCTGCGCTCGGCCGCCGAGAGCGCCGCTTCCCCCCTCAGGCCGTTCAGCTCGCGCAGCGCCTCGGCGTCGTGCGCCCGCGCCTGGGCCAGCGCGCTCAACTGGCTCGCCAGCTCCGTCCTAAGTCCGTCGACTTCCGCGTTCTGGGCCGTCTCGAGTTCCGCTGCGGCGACGAGCCTTTCGTTCAGCTCGACCAGACGGCCCTCTGTGGCCGCGAGGGCGGCGTTCGCCTCCTGTTCCAGACGCCGCACATGCGCCATGTCCTCTTCATAGCGGGACTCGGCCTGCGCCAGCGCCGCCTCGCTCGCGTCGCGCCGGTTCGCCTCCTCGGCGGACCTGGCGGCCCCTTCCTGCTCCACGATTTGCAGTTGCGCGGCGGCGGCCTCGGCCTGCTGCTGGGCGTGCGCCAGCGCGTCCTCGGTCTCCGCCAGTTTCTGCGCGGCAAGGGCCAATTTCGCGGCGGCCTCTTGCTCCGCCTGCTGCAGGTGCGCCACTGCGCCTTCCGCGGCGGCTCGCCGCGCCGCCTCCTCGGCGAAGTTCGCGGCGCTCTCCTGCTCGACGTTTTGCAAGTGCGCGACGCTGACGTCGAGCTGGCGCTGCGCCCGCGCCAGCGCTTCCTCGACCTCGGCCCGCCGACCGCTTTCGGCGATCCTGGCGGCGTCGGCCGAATCCGTGCTTTCCCGACTCTGCTGCAACAGCGCCTCGGTCGAAGCCACTTGGCCTCTCAGGTCATTCGCTTCAGCCATGGCGGACTGGGCCTGCTCCTCGAACGCCAGCAGCATCGGCGAGATCAAGGCGTCGAGCGACCGCAACCATTCCTGAGTCAGCGCCGCGACATCCTCGTTCGGCGAGTCGCCCAGGCTGAGGCCGAAGCTGTAGTCGGCCAACCGACCGACCGGCTTCAGCTCGCCATTGATCGACACATGATCGCTCGACGCGTGGTGGCGCAGCGTCGGCCGCAGGAATCGATCGATCTCCGCCGACGATTTGACGGTGCGCCGCGGCAGATCGACTTCGAGGGTTTCCTCGATGCTGTCGAGGACCGCTTCCGGCTCCGAAAGCAGCCGATCGTAGGAGCAGAACATTCGACGAGCCCGGCGCGTCAGCAGGTCGGCCTGACTCATGTAGGTCGCCCACAGCAGGAGCGCGCGCGTGCGCTCCATCTGATCGCGCACCTTCAACGAAGCCGCGACCTCTTCCGGCTTCCTGACCATGATCACGAAGGCGCACTGGAACCCTTCCGCGCGCAGCACCTCCTCCCAGAAGTCGATCAGGAGGGTGATCCGCGGCTCCTTGAGCACGATCAGCGTTTCATCGCCGTATTGCTCTCGAATGATCTGCTGCGCTTCAGCCTTGTAGCGCGAGAGCGGCAGCGCGCCCTTTCGGTTGCGCCGGGGCGCGAAGATGCTGTCCCAGCGCGAATCCAGCTTGGCGAGCAGCCGATCGTTGAAGTTGGCGACGTCGATCGGCTCCCAGTGCCCCGCCTCATTGGTCGGGTTGGCGGGAATGAGGTCTTTGGGCAACGCGGCGCCGGCGATCGACAGCACCCTGGCCATGGCGGAGGTTCCGGAACGGTGCATGCCGACCACCAACACGGCCTTGCGATCTAACTTGTCCGACAACCCAGCGCCCCACTGCGGAGAATTGGCTCAATCCCAGCTTGTTCGCGAGAATGCTCGCATTCCGGCGCCGCGCTAGGTGTAAGCCTCTTCAATTTCTGAGGGAAGGCGC
>DATGFU010000491.1:0-1892 GCA_035308865.1 Allostellaceae bacterium
CGACGGCGAACGATTGGGGGGCAGATGCATAAGGGCCGTCGGATAGGACTTTTGTTTGGACCGGCGCTCGCCGTCTTCGCCCTCTGTGCCACCGAGGCGCCGGCCCAGGCGCTGGCACCCGCTCCGGCACCCGCACACGTCGACGTCGCCCGCTTCCCGGTCTATTTCGAGGAGTTCAGCGCGTTCCTCGGCAACGACGCTCACAAGATCATCGCCAACGCCGCCGCACGCTTCAAGGAAGCCGGCGCGCACGCCATCCGCATCGAAGGCCGCGCTAGCGCCACCGGCTCGGTGCTGGCCAACAAGTACCTCGCCCAGACCCGTACGCAGGTGGTGGCGGACGAGCTGCAGAAGGACGGGATCTCGGTCGACATCGTGCGCCAGGACCCGATCGGCCAGACCGGCTCCGGCGACACCACCGTCGCCGAGCGCCGGGTCGACATCGTCCTCGAGCGCTGAGCCTTCCCGCCGGCCTGATCGCCGGAGCTGTGCCAATTGTGGGACGGCGGAACGCTTTGCCCGCGGAACGGCTTCCGGCTGCGGAGAGTCGCGCAGTGAAGAATCCCGGGCAGCTCGTCAATATCGCCTGCATGAGCACGGCGCTGGCCTTCGCCTTTGCCCGGGCCGGCGACCTGCCGAGCGCCCGCGTCCAGGTGCTCGCCGGCCAGATGGCCCTTGCCGCGGCGCGCCGCCGCTATTGCGACCAGGCGGGCGAACTGCCCCCGGTATCCGGTGAGGAGCGCTGGCACACCGACTGACCCCAACGCAGCGGCAGCCTCATCCGGCATTCTCCTGCAGCCACGTTGACTCCGATGGGATTCCGGAACCTATGTGGCGCGGCGGTGTTCGCCCACGTGTGCGGCTTCCGGTATCGTGAGAGCAGCGTGAGAGACATGCACAAACGGGACATCGCGGCGCCTGTCCTGGACGAGCGTGCATATGAGCGCCTGGTCCAGTCCGTCGTCGACTATGCCATCTTCATGCTCGATCCGCAGGGACGTGTCGCGACCTGGAACCCCGGGGCGCATCGGATCAAGGGCTATTCCAGCGAAGAGATCATCGGCGAACACTTCTCGCGCTTCTACACGGAAAAGGACGTCGAAGCGGGGCTTCCCCGACGCGCGTTGTCGGCCGCGCGGGAGACCGGCCAGTTCGCCGCCGAAGGCTGGCGCGTCCGCAAGGATGGCAGCCGGTTCTGGGCGAGCGTGGTGATCGATGCGATTCGGGGCTCCGGCGGAGAGCTTTTGGGGTTCGCGAAGGTCACGCGCGACCTGACCGAGCGCCGCGAGGCGCAACTCAAGCTGCAACGGTCGCAGCAGCAGCTCTTCCAGGCGCAGAAGATGGAAGCCGTGGGCCAGTTGACCGGCGGCCTGGCGCATGACCTCAACAATCTTCTCACCGGCATCTCCGGCAGCCTCGAGCTCCTGAGGACGAGGGCGTCGCAGGGGAGGATCAACGAGCTCGACCGCTACATCACCGCCGCGCTGGGCGCCACGGCAAGCGCCGCTTCGCTGACCCACCGCCTCCTGGCGTTCTCCCGCCGGCAGGCCCTCGCGCCCAAGCCGACCGACGCGAACCGGCTCGTGTCCGGGATGGAAGAACTCGTGAGGCGGACGGTCGGGCCGGCGATCAGCGTCGAGGCGGTTCTGGCGCGGGGGCTGTGGCGCTGTTTCTGCGACCGGAACGAGCTCGAGAACGCCGTGCTCAATCTCTGCATCAACGCCAGGGACGCCATGCCGGAAGGGGGAATTCTGACCATCGCGACAGCCAACATCGTGGTCGACGAGGCAAGCGCCGGCGGAAGCGACATGCCGGGCGGCGAATACGTGGCGGTCTACGTGACCGATACCGGCGTCGGGATGCCGCCCGAGATTTTGGCCCGCGCGTTCGAC
>DATGFU010000492.1:0-2792 GCA_035308865.1 Allostellaceae bacterium
GTACATGCGCCGCCGCCGGGCGCCAAGCTCTATCTCGACAGCGGCACGGTCTATCCGGGCTGCGGCGGCAACGCCTATCCGGCGCGCCGGCTGCTCCTCATCACCCCGTCCGGCAGCCCGGTCGATCCGGGCGCCTGGGACGACACCGACCTCCTCCAGAACACGCCCTCGCTGGCGCCCTATTTCGCGACGCTGGCCGCCGCCCCGACGGTTCACCGCACCATCGTGCTCGCCGAATATACCCGCGGCTTCACCTATGGCGTCACCGATTGGCTCGACGGGACGCCCGGCCCCGGCGACTACAACGCGGACCAGACGGATTTCTACATCCCCGTGGTCGCGTCCAACGACGGCGAGGTCGATCGCAGCGAGACGGCGCTGGTCCCCTTCACGGCCGATACGTCGGCGCCGCAAGTCACTGTCCATCTGCACGGCCAGCAGAGCGTCACCGAGACCTGGCTGGTGGAGAACTCGACGCTGGAGATCCACGCCTTCCACATGCACCAGATCCATTTCCGCGACGTGACCGCGGGCGGCACCAACCTGGACGACCAGCCGATCCTCGACACCGTGACCGTGCCCGCCGCCCCCCTGGTCGGCGACGTCGCGACCGGCCATCCCGGCGCGCCGGGCTGGGTGAAGCTGCGCATGACCTTCACCACCCAGGACATCGGCGAGTTCGTGTTCCACTGCCATATCCTCGAGCACGAGGACAACGGCATGATGGCAAAGATCGCGGTCGTGGCGGATTGAGGGGAGCGGAGCGCCGCCGCACGGGCAGCGGGTGAACTGACGGCCGCCAGGGCCGGTCAGGAGTGCCGCCACGCCAGGACGAGCGTGGCTGCGACGGTGATGGAGCGTCATCGCAATTCCAGTGTAAGTGTCGCGCGACGGCGACGGCCCTTCGGGGCGAGAGAGGGCTCCAATGGCAGGGATCATCCGCGCCACGATCGGCTTCGTGCTCGCGAACTACCCGCTGACGTTCTTCGTTATCGGGCTGCTGTTCTCGGCCGTCGCTCTTGCTCGGGCACCCCGGCCCGTCGGCGCCGCGGTGGTCGTCGAGAGGTTGTTGTCCTGGCACGTCTTCTTCGCGATCGGCTTCTATTTCCTTTACAATTTCGTCATGCACGTCTTCTTCGGGCAGATGTCAGCCGCTTTCATCGGCTGGGCCGACAGCCCGTTCCAGTTCGAGGTCGGCACGGCAAGCCTCGGATTTTCCGTGGTCGGATTCCTCGCCGCCTTCCGGAGCTTCGATCTGCGGCTGGCGGCCGTTGCGGGCCCGGCCATGTTCAACCTCGGCGCTGCCGCCGGGCACGTCTATCAGATGGTAGATGCGCATAACTTCGCTCCCGGCAACGCCGGCCTGATCTTCTATATGGACATTCTCCTCCCGGTGTTCGGCTTCACGCTGCTTTGGCTGCAATACCGGATCGGTCGACGCCGACCGACACCGGCCGACCGACGCGGCCTCGCCTGAAGGATCCTTGCCGCCGAAGCCCGCAGCAGCGTTGCGGTCGTGCGTCGAAGGATCGGCGGCGAGTTTGGATTTCCCATCTTCACGGTAAAGCGCCATCATCTCGCGCTCAGCAGCTTAAAAGGTGAGCGATGGGGGCTGGGTCCTACCGGAAGCGGAGTTCAACAGCGGCCGCGGCAGTGGCGGCTGCGTCGATGACATGCGCTCCGGTTCAGGCGGTCGAGAAGTGGATCGATTGCACGTTCACCGGCCGGCAGCATGTCAAGGTCGACGGCAAGGATGCCTCGGGTAGGCCAAAGGTGAGCCGAGAATCTTTGCCTCTCGATGGCAATGATAATGTCAAGGAAAAGATAATCGTCTTCGATGACGAACGGGGCGAGGTGTTTCTATATGACGCGGCGAACAGGATGCTGATTGATGTCGAACCGGCACAGGTTACGACGAGCCACATTTACATTGGAGATAAAGAGGGGGAGTGCACGAGCGATCTGTTCTATACCGAGATCAATCGCTATACAGGCGCGATTTTGGAGAAGGACATCGTCTGCAATGCGCCGGAGGCGTCGGACAAGGTCGGGACCTGTGAGGTGACCACGGCTCGGGACGTCATCAGGCCGAAGTTCTAGCGCCGGGAGAGGCCCCCATCGCCGGGAATGACCGCCGATCCGGATGTATGGCGCACCATCGCGCGGATGCTGAAACGGCACGGGTCCGCAGCCGGACTGCGCATGGCCGCGTGAATGAGCAGCAGGCGTGTAGGGCGCATGGATCCACTCCACCGAGTTCGCCGGATACCCGCGCTACATGAAGCGACTGTCCCGATACTTGCCACTGATCGGGCCATCCTCCAAGGCGACGACATGCAACGAGACGACGGTCACGGATCAAACATCCTGCGGACCGCCCCCAGGCACGAGTTCAGGAGATTCTGGAGCCACGCTATCGGATATCGGAGAAGGTTGTCCATTCGCTGCCCCTCTTCTTCAGCCGGATGCCACGTAGGTGGCGCGAGCCACGCATTACCGTCTAAAGGATATGACCGGCGAAAGTCTCGATGTCGATGATGGAGCCGCCCACGCCGATCCCGACCTTCTGGCCTGCCAGCCGCCGAAGCAGCCCGCCAGTCGCTCGCCAACATGAAAGGCGCCGGGCGTCGTAGATCTACCGCTCACGCCCTAAAGCGGGTGGCGGCGGAACAGGACGAACCGCTCGGTGATCAGCACGACCGTCAGTGCGGCCACGCCGACCGTCAGGAATCCCGCGACCATCGGCAGCGTCGTGCCGTTGAAGGACTGGCCGATGGCGAAGCCGATCAGCG
>DATGFU010000493.1:0-4816 GCA_035308865.1 Allostellaceae bacterium
TCGCCAAGGGCTGCGACGTGCCGGCGATGATGAAGGAGATCTACGGGCGGCGCGACGGGCTGTGCAACGGCAAGGGCGGGTCCATGCACATCGCCGATGTCGACAAAGGCATGCTGGGCGCCAACGGGGTGGTCGGGGCCGGCCAGCCGATCGCCGTCGGCGCCGCGATCGCCTGCAAGCTCCGCAAGGACGGCTCGGTCTCCGTGTCGTTCACCGGCGACGGCGCGTCGAACCAGGGCACGGTATTCGAGGCGATGAATCTCGCCGTGGTGCTGCAGGTGCCGAAGCTCTTCGTCTTCGAGAACAACGGCTACAGCGAGCATACCGGATCCTCCTACGGCATCGGCACCAAGGACATCTGCAAGCGGATCGAGGGCTTCGGCCTACCTCTGTGGCGCGCCGACGGCTTCGACTTCTTCTCGGTGCACGAGGCCGCCGCAGCGGCGCTCGAGCATTGCCGCACCGGCAAGGGACCGGCGGCAATCTATGCCGACACGATCCGCTATTTCGGCCATTTCGAGGGCGATCCACAGAACTACCGGGCCAAGGACGAGGTCGAGCGCTACCGCGCCGAGCACGACTGCCTGAAGAACTTCCGCAAGCGCGTCACCGAGGCCGGCGTGCTCCACGACGGCGATCTCGACGACATCGATGCCGAGATCGCGGCGCTGATCGAACGCTCCGTCGTCGAGGCCAGGGCCGCAGCCCGCCCGGTGGAGGCGGATCTGATGACCAACATCTACGCCAGCTACTGACGGAGACGCGCCGATATGCCGATCAAGACGATGCGCGAGGCGATCAACGACGCGCTGCACCTCGAGATGGCGCGCGATCCGCGGGTGATCGTCATCGGCGAAGACGTGTCGGGTGGGGCCGGGGGCACATCGGGCTCGCGCGATGCCGCCGGCGGCGTCTTCGGCCTCACGCGGGGGCTGCTGCCGAAATTCGGCGAGGACCGCGTTATCGACACGCCGATCAGCGAGGCCGCCATCGTCGGCGCGGCCAACGGCGCGGCGCTCGCCGGGCTGCGCCCGGTCGCCGAGATCATGTTCTGCGACTTCATCGGCGTCTGCCTCGACCAGATCCTGAACCAGGCGGCCAAGTTCCGCTACATGTTCGGCGGCAAGGCGCGGGCCCCGCTGGTCATCCGCATGACCATGGGGGCGGGCATGGGCGCGGCCGCTCAGCACTCGCAGTCGATCTACCCGATGCTGACCTCGATCCCCGGCCTCAAGGTGGTGATGCCGTCCAATCCCTACGATGCGAAGGGCCTGCTGCTCAGCGCCATTCGCGACGACGATCCGGTGATCTATTTCGAGCACAAGATGCTCTACAACGACACCGGCGAGGTGCCGGACGGCGACTACACGGTCCCGTTCGGCGAGGCGGCGCTGGTGAGGGAAGGCGAGGACGTGACCGTGGTGGCCTGCGCCCGCATGGTCAACATCGCCGCCCAGGCGGTCGATCAGCTGGAGGCCGCCGGCATCTCCTGCGACCTGATCGACCTGCGCACGACGTCGCCCCTCGACGAGGACACGATCCTCGAAAGCGTGCGGGCGAGCGGCAGGCTGGTCATCGTCGACGAATCCTCGCCGCGCTGCGGCCTCGCCTCCGACATCTCGGCGCTGGTGGCCGAGCGCGCGTTCAGGAAACTGAAGGCGCCGATCGCTCGGGTGATGCCGCCGCATTCGCCGGTGCCCTTCGCGCCGGATTTGGAGAGGCTTTACATCCCGGATGTGGCCCGCATCGACCGCGCGATCCGCGCCACCGCCACCTACGCATGAGCGCCTCGGCCATCCGCGCCGTCACCATGCCCAAATGGGGGCTGGAGATGACGGAAGGGACGATCGCGAACTGGCATCTGGCGGAAGGCGAGTCCGGTGCCGAGGGTGCCGAGCTGGTGGATGTCGAGACCGCCAAGATCGTCAACACGATCGAGCTCGACGCACCCGGCACGGTCCGCCGCGTCGTCGGCAAGGTCGGCGAGACCCTGCCGGTCGGCGCGCTCATCGCCGTTGTCGCCGATGTCGGCACGGCCGAGTCCGAGATCGCCGCGTTCGTCTCCGGCTTCCGGCCGGCCGAGGTGGCGATGGTCGACGGACCTGCCGCCGAACCGCCTGCGGCCGTGCCGGCAACTGCTCAACAGGCCACCGCCGCACCTTCCCAGCCGGCACCGGAACCCGTGTCCGATCCGGCGCTCGAGCAGCGTAACGAGGCGGCGCATGCCACCCCGGTCGCGCGGCGGATCGCCAACCGGCTCGGCGTCGAGCTCTCCCAGGTGACGGGCACGGGCCGCAACGGACGGATCTCGCAGGAGGATGTCGAGGCCTTCGCGGCGACCCGGGCTCCTGCTCCGGCGCCCGCCGCTCCCGCGCCTGCCGCGGCGTCCGCCGACAACGGGCTGGAGCAACGCAACGCGGCGGCGCATGCCAGTCCGATCGCGCGGCGCGTCGCCAACCGGCTCGGCGTCGACCTCTCGAAAGTGAAGGGCACCGGCCGCAACGGCCGCATCTCGCAGGAGGACGTCGAGGCCTTCGCCGCCGTTCACGAGCCGGCACCGGCTCTCGACACGCCTGACCGCCCGTCCGCTGGCCCCGCAGGGCCTGCCGCCCGCAAGCTCGCGGCCGAGCTCGGCGTCGAGATCGCCGACGTCACGCCGACCGGCCCACGCAACCGGCCGACCAAGGACGACGTGCGTGCCGCCGCCGCACGGCCGGCAGCTGCAGCAGCCGGCGCGGCCCCGACGCTGGTGCCGCACAGCGCGCTGCGCAGAGCGATCGCCCTGGCGCTCGTCCAGGCGAAGCAGACGATCCCGCATTTCTACCTGACCATCGATGTCGTGGTGGACCGCCTGCTGGCGTTGCGCCGCGACATGAACGAAACGGCGGGCGAGGGCGGCAAGCTCTCGGTCAACGATTTCGTGCTGCGGGCCGCCGCGATGGCGCTGGCCGACGTGCCCGCGGCCAACGTGCACTACACGGACCACGGCACGCTGCACTTCCCGCAGATCAATCTGGCCGTCGCGGTGGCGATCGACGGCGGGCTGATCACACCCGTCATCATGGATGCCGGGTCGAAGAGCCTGCGCCGGATCGCCGCCGAGGCTTCCGGTCTGGTCGCCCGCGCCCGCGCCCGCAAGCTGACGCAGGCGGAGCTTGCCGACGGCACGTTCACGGTTTCCAATCTCGGCATGTACGGCATCCGCGACTTCCAGGCGATCATCAGCCCGCCGCAGGGTGCGATCCTCGCCATCGGCGCCTCCCGCCGAGAGCCGGTCGAGACCGATACCGGCGGCATCGCCTTCCGCTCGGTCATATCGGTGACTCTCTCTTGCGACCATCGCGTCATCGACGGTGCGCTCGGCGCGCAGCTCCTCGCCGCCTTCAAGCGGCGGATCGAGGCGCCGCTGTCGCTGCTGGAGTAGAAGTATGAGCGATGCCGGGGCGCCCCCGCTGCTGCTGAGCTGCGATGCCGGCGTTGCCCATATCCGCTTCAACCGGCCGGCCTCCCTCAACGCCATCGACGAGGAGTCGGCGCAGGTCTTCCTGGCCGCCTGCCGAACGATCGAGAGCACCGAAGGTATCCGCGCCGTGGTGTTGAGCGGCGAGGGTAAGGCCTTCATGGCCGGTGGCGACCTTGCCCGCTTTCGCGCCGAGCCGCAGAACGCCGACCGCATCGCCGAGGCGATGATCCGGCCGCTGCATGAAGGACTGCGGGTGCTGGCCCGGCTGCCGGCACCGGTCATCGGCAGTCTCCACGGGGCGGTCGCCGGCGCCGGGTTCAGCCTCGCCTGCTTCTGCGACCTCGCGATCGCTGCGGAGCGGACCCGGTTCTCGCCGGCCTATTCGCGGATCGCCGCTACCGCCGACGGGTCCTACAGCTGGTCGCTGCCGCGGATCGTGGGCTTGCGCAAGGCCATGGAGATCTCACTGCTGGCCGAGACCTTCGATGCGGCGGAAGCGCTGCGCCTCGGCCTCGTCAACCACGTCGTGCCCGACGACCGGCTGGCGGCCGAGACGACGGCGCTGGCCCGGCGGCTCGCCGACGGCCCGACCTTCGCCTATGGCCGGATCAAGAACCTGCTGCGCGCCTCGCTGGACCACGATCTGGAGACGCAGCTCGACCAGGAGCGCGACGCCTTCTGCGCCGCCGCCCGGACGGCCGATTTCGCCGAGGGGATCAGGGCGTTTTTCGAGAAGACGCCGCCGCGCTTCACGGGGCGCTGAGGCGCCGGATGCTTGACGTTGCCCGTGTCATGGCATGGCCGTTCGTGCCGGTGACGCGCCTCTTCGCCGAGCGCGACACCATGCTCTATGCGCTGGGCGTCGGGGCCGGGCTGCCAGCAGAGGATCTCCGCTTCGTCTACGAGAAGGCGCTGCAGGCGCTGCCGACGATGGCGGCGGTGCTGGGTTCGGAGGTGTCCTGGCTCGCCGATCCGCGCGCCGGCTGCGCTTGGCAGCAGGTCGTGCACGGCGAGCAGCGCCTGACCGTCCATCGCCCGCTGCCGCCGGCCGGCAGCGTCACGCTGCGCTCGCGTGTCGAAGGCATCTCGGACAAGGGCGAGGGCAGGGGCGCCGTCATCTCGATTGCCGGCCAGTTGTCGGATGCCGTGACCGGCAATTTGCTCGCAACGCTCGGCACCGTGCTCTTCCTGCGCGGCGACGGGGGCTGCGGCAGCGCCGGCAGCGTGTCGGAGATCGGCCCGCCGCCGCCCGACCGCGCGCCCGACCACGTTCTCGACCTGCCGACCGTCCCGGCCCAGGCGCTGCTCTACCGGCTGAGCGGCGACTACAACCCGATCCATGTCGAGGACGAG
>DATGFU010000494.1:0-17382 GCA_035308865.1 Allostellaceae bacterium
CGAGGATCTCTGCGAGGCGGAGGAGCTCGAGCGTTTGCGCGGCTATCTCGACAAGCAGCTGTCCCACTTGCAGGGCGTGGTGGCGCGGCTTGCCAACCGCTTGCAGCGCCGCCTGATGGCGCAACAGAACAGAGCCTGGGAGTTCGATCTCGAGGAAGGCGTGCTCGATCCCGCGCGCCTGTCGCGGGTGGTGATCGATCCCCTGCATCCGCTCTCCTTCAAGCACGAGAAGGAGACCAACTTCCGCGACACCGTGGTGACGCTCCTGCTCGACAATTCAGGCTCGATGCGCGGCCGCCCGATCACGGTCGCCGCGACCTGCGCCGACATCCTCGCCCGCACGCTTGAGCGCTGCGGCGTCAAGGTCGAGATCCTCGGCTTCACCACCCGGGCCTGGAAGGGCGGACAGTCGCGCGAAGCCTGGCTGCAGGCCGGCAAGCCGGCCAATCCGGGCCGGCTCAACGATCTCCGCCACATCATCTACAAATCGGCCGACGCGCCGTGGCGCCGCGCCCGGCGCTCGCTGGGGCTGATGCTGCGCGAGGGCATCCTCAAGGAAAACATCGACGGCGAGGCGCTGCTCTGGGCGCATGCGCGGCTGGTCGGCCGCCCGGAGCAGCGGCGCATCCTGATGGTGATCTCCGACGGCGCGCCGGTCGACGATTCGACGCTTTCGGTCAATCCCGGGAACTACCTGGAGCGCCATCTCCGGCAGGCGATCGAGTGGATCGAGCGATCCTCGCCGGTGCAGCTGACCGCGATCGGCATCGGCCACGACGTGACGCGCTACTATCGCCGCGCAGTCACGATCGTCGATGCCGAGCAGCTGGGCGGGACGGTCATGGAAAAGCTCGCCGAGCTCTTCGACGAAGCGGAGCCGCGCCGGCGCCAGCGGGCGGCATAGCGGCGGAATGCGCTTCGCTTTTCCGCCCTACGCTCCGATGCCGTAGGGCGGAAAAGCGAAGCGCATTCCGCCATTCCATCAGTCCAGAGCGACCCCGGCCTCGCGGAACACGTCCAGCATCGGACCGAGGTGCCGCTCGTAGTTCTTCCAGCGGCCGACCGAGCTCGTGTAGATCGGCTGGCGGACCTGCCAGGCGCTGAAGGTGCGCACCGACCGCTCGGTTTCATGGAAATCGAGGCAGGCCGGATCCCAATCCAGCCCGAGGAACTCGATCAGGCGGCGCGACTGACCTTCGAGGTCGCCGACCAGCGTCTCGTACTGGATGTCCAGCATACGGAGCGGCAGAAGCTCGCGCCAGAGCCGGGCCGCGCGTTCCGTCTCGATCCAGCGGTGGGCGCAATCGGCGAGATCCGAGCTGAACGGTTGGCCCTTGGCGAATTGCTGCATGAAGCACGAGAGCGCGGCATCTCGCGGGTCTCGGTGGCAGAAGACGATGCGCGCCTCGGGAAAGAGGCACGCGACCAGCCCCAGGGAGAAGACGTTCTCGGGATGCTTGTCGATGATGCGGGCCGCCGTCGGCGCCTTCGAGCGCAGATAGGCGAGATGGCGGGCCGCGATGCCTCGGAGATCGGCCTCCGCCCAGTCGAGGGCAGCCGGCGGCGAGGCCATCAGCGCCTTGGCCATCGCCCGGCTCTCGGACAGCTCGCCGGCGCCGAAGACGAGCTTGTGGCTGGCCGCGATCTGCTCGACCAGCGTCGTGCCGGACCGGAACAGGCCGACGATGAAGACCGGCACCTCGGAGCGCACGCCCCAGCCTCGGCGCGCGGCGAAGAAGTCGTGCGTAAACGTCTCCGCCAGCAGGTCGACCTCTCGCCGGAGCTCGGCGACGTCGAACCGTGCGTCCGCGTCCCGCTCCTCCTCGCGGCACAGCGCGTTGGCCTGGACGTAGCGGGTGAAGGCCTCGTCGTACCGACCGGCATCGTCGAGCCATTTGGCCACGGCGAAGCTCCCCTTGATCCGCTCGGGCCGGCCCGCCTGCGGATCGTCGGCCAGCGCCGCCATGGCCGCCGCCTCGGCCTCGGCACCTGACCCGACCTCGCAGACCGAGAGATTGCGCAGGGCGATGCTGGACGTCGGGTTGAGCTCCAGAGCCCGGCGGAAGCATGCCGCCGCCTCGTCGAACCGGCCGATGCCGCGGTAGAGCGCGCCCAGCCCGTTCCATGGCGCGTCGAGATTCGGCTGAAGCGCGATTGCCTGCCGGAAGGCGGCGATCGCCTCCTCGCTGCGCCCTAGGCTGTCAAGCGCACGTCCCAGCCGGAAATGGGCAAGAGCCAGATCCGGCTGCACCACGATCGCGCGCCGGAAGCAGGCGACGGCGCCCTCGAAATCCTCGCCCGCCTGCAGCAGCCAGCCGAGCCGGTTGTGCGCGGCGGCGAGGCGGGGATCGAGCTCGATCGCGCGGCGCAGGACCGGGATCGCCGCCCTCTTCTGACCGAGTTCGGCCATCGCATTGCCGGCCAGCAGGTGGGTCCGTGCGTCGTTCGGCTGCAGCGCCAGCGCACGCTGTGCGGAAGCCAGCGCGCCCGCATAATCCTTCAGGTCGAAGAGCACGAGGCCGAGATTGGAATGCGCGACGGCTAAACGGGGCATAAGCGCCGCGGCCCGGCCGTAGGCGTCCCGTGCCAGTACCAACCGCCCCTGGAGATGGTTGGCGCGGCCCAGCGCGAAGTGTCCGAGGGCGAGGTCCGGCTCGTAGCGCAGCGCCTCGTCGATCAGCTTCCGCGCCGCCTCGGCGTCGGCTCGCCCGAGCGCGAACTCCGCCAGCATGAGGAGCGCGGTCGCATTGCGCGGCTCCTGCTGCAGGACGGTGCGACAGGCGGCCTCGGCCCCGGCCACGTCACCGGTGCCGTGCAGACGCACCGCCTCATCGAGTCGCGGGTCACGGCCGATGGTAGCCTTTGCCTGATGTGATACGGCCGGCGCCGCCCGCTGTGTGGTCTCGGTCATCGATGGCCGCCGTGATACCCGCGCGGCGGCCTCAACTCAACCCGCGGCACGAAAAAGGGCGGCGGGCTCCGCGGAGCCCGCCGCCCGATCGTTAGTTCAATCCGCTCGCGTTACGGATTGCTGGGCGACTGCGGCGTGCCGGCGAGCGCCGTTCCCTGCGGCAGCTTCAGGAAGTTCGCCACCTGCGGGGTGCCGACGCCGAGCACCTCGCTGTACTCGCCCTGCTTGGACTTGTACTTGCCGTTAAAGCCGGGAATGAAGCGATGGTAGAATTGCTTCTTGTCCGGTGCATGGACGCCGCCGGCAGCCGTCTGGGCCGCGGCAAGCGCATAGATGTACTTGTTGACGTTGCCTTGGCGACCGTTCTTCTGGACCAGCAGCGCGACCGCGCCGGCAAACTCGGGCGAGGATGCGCTGGTGCCGATCAGCCCGTAATACCCGCCCGCGATCACGGTGATGACATAGCTGTCGCCGGCCTGGCACTCCCCGGCGATGCCGCCGGGGCAACCCCCCATGTGCATGGAGATGTCGGGCACCGTGCGCATGGGCGAACCGGTCACGACGGCGGTCTGGTAGCCGGGCTTCGCGAAGATGACGCTGTGGCCGCCGCCCGAGCCCCAGGTGCCGCCGCTCATGTTCCCGCCATCCGTACTGTTGACGAACGAGAAATACGGGAACGCGATCAGCGGATCGCCGAGGGCGAGCTCGTAATCGTAGATCGAATCCAGGGTCAGGGTGTTGGTGCTTGTGTCGATGGAGTTGATCGTCTCCAGATTGGTGCCGCCGACGCCCGTGATATTCGGGTAGGAAGCGGGGGTCTCGACGCAGGGAATGAACGTGCCGTCAGAATTGTTCGCCGCGGTGAAGCTCGCCAGATCCTGGCAGGCCGTAGCACCTTCGTCGCCGGAGCTGGCGAGGAAGGTCTGGCCCTGCACGTTGCCCTGCTTCAACAGCTTGTTCAGCTGTTTGTCGTAGCTCGTCTGGCTGGTGCCGCCGTTATAGGGCGCTGTGTCGAACAGCTCGCCGCCGCCGAACGACGAGCTTTGCACGTCGACGGTGTTATCCATGACAATCTGCTGGTAACCCTTCAGAATCTCCGCGCCGCTCAGATCCGGGATGACGTAAAGCAGTCCCGCCGCGCCCGGGGCCGACCCGAGCGACATCTGCGTGTCGAGCGAGGCCTCCGCCGCGGCGGAGTTGGAACTGGAGAAGGTCGTCGAGGCGCCGTCCACCGATTCCATGGTGAACTGTGGGCTCGGAATCGACGTTCCGCTCTGGGCCGTTACGAAATTCTCGCCGCTCATCAGCAGATCGAGGTCGCTCTGGTTTGCCGCCGAGGACATCAGCAGGCCGATGGTGACCCCAGTGCCGTTCTCGACCGAGATCGCCGGATAGGCGTAGGCCTGCTTCAGGTCGTCGAAATAGAAGCCGGCGCCGAAGGCCCCGTTCCGCTGGAGGGGCTTTTCCTGCCGCGGCACCCTGACCATGGAGTTGACGTGCTTGGGCGTGCGGTCCTCGAAACTGTAGACGGCACCGCCGAGATCGCTGATCTCCTTCGGCAGCCGCACTGCCTGCGGCGTGGCAAGCCGCATGTTGCCGTGCTCGCCAGCAAGCTGGTAGAGGCGGACGCTGAGGAAGGTGTTGACCTGCCCGACCCTGCCTTCGACCGTGATTCCCTGGGAGAATTCCTTGACGACGGTGAGCCCGGCCGCCCGGACGAGCTTCTCGGTCTTGTCGAGAGCCTCGCGGCTGGGACCGAAGCGCTCCGTGAACTGCGCCGGCGTCAGCCACTGGTGGAAGCGCGGCGAGGTTTCATCGAGCTGGTCGTTGTAGAGCTTGTTGAGCTCCCCTTCATGGGTCAGCGGCAGATAGATGTCGAAGCGCGTCACCTGTTGCGACGACGCTTCGCCGATTGTGTTGAAATGCTCAGTCCAGGCCGGCTTCTGCGCCTTCGCGAAGGCCGGCGCCGAAGATTTGGAGTCGTTGGCGAGGGCGCCGGAGCCGGCCAGCGCAATCAGGCTGACCGACAAGGCGGTCGCAGCAGTTCGTAACATCATGATTTCGTCCCCCGGGGGAAAGATTTCCGCAGTGGCTGCGGAGTTTCAACTTACCCCGTGCGGAGTCAATTGCGCGCCGCTCCCGCTGTCCGCAGGTCCGCTGCATGGCAACAAGGTTACAGTTGTTGCCGGCTCCCACATTCCTTGAGACGCACCTCGCGGGTCGCGTTTCCGATACTACGATCGGAGTATCTGTGTTGCGACGCACAAATCACCTGCTCGACACATGCCTCAGCTAAGGCGCGATTTCGGCGGTTGTGGCTCCCGCAATGCAATAATGCAGGATCCGTGCGCGCGGGCACCTCGCTAAAAGTCGTCGTTCGCCCAGACCGTGCGAAGAGTGCGGGCTCTTTCGTAGAACCAGAAGCAGAGCGACGGATTTCCTCTTGCAACTCGCATTGCGGCTTGACGCCTACCTCCCGAAAACCGATCATTTCCAATTACCAATCTGGCGCGACAAGCTGAGATCATCACGCGCCGGATACCATATCTAGGGGGTGCCATGTTTTACCGCTCGATCATGACCACACTCTCGGTGAGCGCGGTTGCGCTCGCCGTTTCAACGGGCTCGCTGGCCGCCCAGCAGCCCCGTCACGAATTCAAGCAAGGCATTGAGAACCTAAAGATTTCCGATGGAAAGCTCTTTCACTTTTCGGTTCATCTGAAAACGAAGGATGCCGCATCCGTCGAACTCGTACGGGCATACTTTTCGAATTTCGGATTCAAGACGAAGTACATCGAGGCGGCCAACGCGATCCACCTCACCGGCACATTGGCCCAGGCGCAGTCGGCCGGGCACTTCAGCTACAAGCTGCAGAACGTGGGCGAGAACCGCTCGATCGCCCGGCATGACTCGAAGCCGACCTTCACGGCCGCGATCGATGCGCTGGTGTCGAGCGACACGTTCGGCGGCATCGGCATCAAGGCCCACTCGATGATCGCCTATCCCAGGGGCGACGTCACGCTGCTCAACGAGACGACGACCGGGTACACGCCCGCCGATATTGCCGCCCTTTATGATTTGGGGCCGATCGCCAAGCACAGCATCGATGGCACCGGCCAGACCGTGTACATCCTCAATTGCGGCTTCGTGAAGCCGGCCGACATCGAGTTCTTCGACACGACGTACAGCCTGCCGGGCACGACGGATACGAACTTCCTGACGCAGGTACCGGTCGACGGCGGCCCGTACTATACGGTCAACAGCACGACTTACACGTACTACCTCGACGAAGCATTCCTGGACGTCGAACGCGTTCACGCGACGGCACCGGGAGCAGCCGTGCGGAATTATTCAATTCCGCCGACATGCTATTTGAACGAATTCAACGACATGCTGGACCAAGTCATCGCAGACGTCGGGACCGCCGCTGCACCGGGTGCCGCGCTCACGGTGTCGTACGGCCTCGGCGAAGGCATCTACGACTACTACGGCTACGGAGTCGGCGGGGCCAAAGATCTGCTCACCCCGTCGGCCCAGGAGTACGCGGCGGTTCTCGCGACCGGCACGCCGATCTTCGCATCCTCCGGCGATGACGGCTCGATCTTCTATGAGCCGGGCCCGGCACCGGGCCAGGCCAACTTCGTGACCGATGTCGAGTATCCCGCCTCGGATCCGAGCGTCATCTCAGTCGGCGGCACGACGCTGCTCGTGACGCCGAAGGGTGCCAGAGCGCATGAGTGGTCCTGGAGCGGCGACGCCGGCCGCGGAAATGCCGGCGGCTCCGGCGGCGGCGTCAGCGCGTCCTTCCCGGAACCCGGTTACCAGACGACCGTTTCGGGGACTTCCGGGAAGGGGAAGAATATCCCTGACGTATCCCTGGATGCGGACCCCTTCACCGGTTACGCGTTCTACGATTCCCTCCTGGCGACCACGGTTATCTCGATCGGCGGGACGAGCGCGTCGTCACCGACCTGGGCAGGCTTCATGGCCCTGGTCGAGCAGGCGCGCGTCAAGGCCGGCAAGAAGCCGCTCACGAAGGTCGCCGCGAAGCTTTACCATCACGCGGCGGACTTCACGGACATCACGGTCGGTGCTAACGGCTTCTACCGTGCGGAGGTCGGATACGATCACGTGACCGGCCTCGGCGTGCCGGACTTCTTCAAACTATACCAGGACCTCAAAGAAGCGCCGTAATCGCGTTTCTGGAACGGCGCCGGGCGGATTCCGCCCGGCGCCGCTTTCTTTTGGGGCAGGGGCCATCACGCCGGCTTGGTCGCCTGACCGCCGCAATGGCCGGGACGGCAGATGCTGGCGACCAGAGCCGCGGTTGTTGTACGTATTGCTCCCATGACCCAAAAGACGATGCAGGGACGTGCGGCCGGGTCGCGCGCACCCGCCGGCCATCCTCTCGCGCAGGCGGCGATCGATTGCTTCCGGCGGGGCGATACTGCCCGAGCCGAGGCGCTGTGCCGCGACGTTCTGAGCCGCGTGCCCGACCAGGTCCCGGCATTGCTCCTGCTGGGCCAGATCCTGACAGAACGAGGCGAAGGTGTCGCCGCCATGTCCTGGCTCGGCCGAGCGGTGGCCCGCCGGCCCGATCTTGCCGTCGCGCATTTCAACATGGGGCGCGCCGCCCACAGCGCGGGCGAGCTGCGGATCGCCGTCGCGGCGCTCAGGCGTGCGACTGAGCTCGACCCCCATCTGGCCGTCGCGCACCGCAACCTCAGCGCCGTCCTGCTCGAGACGGAACAGGCCGGCGAAGCGCTTACTCATGCCCGCCGCGCCATCGAGATCGAGCCGGATCTCGCGGAGAACCACTTCATTGCCGGCAAGGTGCTGGAAGCGCTCGGCCGGACAGACCCCGCGATCGGCGCCCTGTCGCGGGCGACCGAGCTCGAACCGACGCGGGTGGACCTGCACAACGCGCTGGGCCGGCTCCATCAGCTCGCGCATCGGCCAGACAAGGCGGTGCAATGTCACCGGCGGGCCGTCGAGCTGCAGCCCGACTATGCGCTCGGTCACTCCTACCTGGCATCGGCGCTGCAGGACATACGCGATTACGCCGGCGCGGAGGCCGCCTACCGGCGCGCGCTCGAGCTGCGGCCGGACATGCACATCACCTGGAACGGCTTCGGCATCATGCTCCGAGCGCTCGGGCGCTTCGACGAGGCGATCGCCGCGTTCCGGCGGGCGATCGAGATAAGCCCGGATCTCGGTGTTGCGCACCGCAATCTCGCCACCGTTCAGAAAGCGGCCGCAGAGGCCTCCGAAATGGCGGAGATGGAGACTATCCTTGCCGACACCAGCCTCTCGCTCGACGCTCGCGCCCAGGCCGGACTCGGGCTGGGCAAGTGGTACGACGATATGGAGCGCTATGACGAGGCGTTTGAACGGTATCAGAGGGCCAATCACCTGACCCGCCAGGCCGAGATCCGGGAGGGCAAGAAGTTCGAACCCACGGCGCTCCGGGCCGAGGTCGACCGGATCATCGAGGTCTTTACGCCCGAATTCTTCCAGGCTCGCCGCGCCTGGGGGACGGAGACGGACCTTCCCGTCTTCATCGTCGGCCTCTTCCGCTCCGGCACGACGCTCACGGAACAGGTCGCGGCAAGCCACCCGCTCGTCTTCGGGGCAGGCGAGCTCAACGAGGTGCGGCAGATCACTCACAAGCTGTCGCTGCGGCCGGAAAACGCGCCAGAGTGGCAGGAGGACATGGTCCGGAAGGTTGCCGCGGCCCATCTCGCGCGGCTGCAGTTCCTGGGGAACGGTGCGGTCCGCGTGGTCGACAAGAACCCGGATAATGTCTTCTCGCTCGGCCTGATCGCGACGATGTATCCCGGCGCCCGCGTGATCTTCTGCCATCGCGACGGCCGCGACTCGGCGCTCTCCTGCTTCTTCCAGGGGTTCTCCCGCTCGCAGTCCTTCGCGTCCGACCTGGCCGATTGCGGCCGCCGCTGGATCGAGACCGAGCGCCTCGCCGATCACTGCCGCGCCGCCATCCCGCTGCGGTTTCACGAGGTCCATTACGAGGCGATGGTCGCCGATTTGGAAGGAGAGGCGCGGCGGTTGATCGAGTTCCTGGGGCTCGACTGGGACCCGGCCTGCCTCGCCTTCCACGAGACCGAGCGCTCGGTGAAGACCGCGAGCACCTGGCAGGTGCGTCAGCCGCTCTACAACACTTCCGTCGGCCGCTGGCGGCATTACGAGCGCCATATCGGCCCGCTGCTCGAGGTGTTCGCGGCGACCGGCGTGAGTTTCGATGCTTCGGCTCCCGGACCGGAGTCGTCGTAGCGGGGGATTATGATGGTCGCTTCCGTCGCCGACGGACCCAGCCCGGCAGCCGGCGCATCCGAGAGCCGCCTGCCGTACCGCCACGTCGCCGCCGTGGCGCTGGGCAACGCGCTCGAATTCTACGATTTCCTGACCTTCTCGTTCTTCGCGGTGCCGATCGGGCACGTGTTCTTCCCGTCGACGAACGCGACCAACAGCCTGCTCGGATCCCTCGTGACCTTCATGGTCGGGTTCCTGACCCGGCCGCTGGGCGGCATCGTGATCGGAATGCTCGGCGACCGCGTCGGACGCCGGCCGGCGATGCTCCTGTCCTTCGGCCTGATGGGCGTCGGGATCGTCGGCCTCGCGCTGACGCCCTCCTACGCCGCGATCGGCATCGCGGCGCCCGTGATGGTGGTGGTCTTCCGGATGATCCAGGGGTTCGCGCTGGGCGGCGAGGTCGGCCCCTCGACCGCCTTCCTGGTCGAGGCGGCGCCGCCGGAGCGCCGCGGCTTCTATGTGTCGCTGCAATACGCGACCCAGGACGCGGCAATCCTGGTCGCCGGACTGGTGGGCGTCGTGCTCTCGAACCTCATGGACGACGCGATGCTCGAGGCCTGGGGCTGGCGCCTCGCCTTCCTGCTGGGCGCAGCGGTGGTGCCGTTCGGGCTGGCGATGCGCCGCTCGCTGCCCGAGACGCTGCACGCGCCCGCCGCCACGGAGACGCCGAAGTCGGGCGGGACTTCGGTCCGTCGCATCGTGCTGCTCGGCTTCTTCATGCTGACTGCGACCACGATCTCGGCCTATGTCATCGACTACCTGACGACCTATGCGATCCACACGCTCGCCATGCCGACGAACGTCGCCTTCGGCGCGACCGTCGTCGCCGGCCTCTGCGGCGTGATCTTCGAGCCCCTCGCGGGCTGGCTCAGCGACCGGGTCGGCCGACGGCGGCTGATGCTGCCGTCGATCGCGACGGTCATCGTCATCGTGGTGCCCGTGTTCATGGCGCTGGCGCGATGGCGCAGCGCCGAGGCGCTCTATGCCGGGACGGCGGTGCTCGGGATCTGCCAGTCGCTGGGCGTGACCCCCGCGCTGGTCTCACTGACCGAGTCGCTGCCGCGGCGGATTCGCAGCGGCGCGCTGGCCACGATCTACGCCCTGGCGATCGGCGTGTTTGGCGGCTCCGCGCAAGCCGTCGTCACCGAGCTCATCGATCTCACCGGCAGCCCGATCGCGCCGGCCTGGTACATGATGGGCGCGCTCTCCCTGGGCATCGTCGCCATGGCAATGATGCCGGAGACCGCGCCCGCCCGAATTGCCCGCCTCTCGACCTCACGGAGCTGAAACGACATGAGCCTCAATCCCGGCGATGCCGCCCCCGATTTCACCCTGCCGACCGACGGCGGCGGGTCGGTCACGCTCTCCGCGCTCCGCGGCAGGACGGTGATCGTCTATTTCTATCCGAAGGACGACACCACCGGCTGCACCGCCGAGGCCTGCGGCTTCCGCGATGCGATGCCCCGGTTCGAAGGGGCCACGGTGATCGGCATCTCGCGCGATTCCGTGAAGAGCCATGACAAGTTCAAGGCCAAGTACCAGCTGCCCTTCACGCTGGCTTCCGATCTCGACGGCAAGGTCTGCGACGCCTGGGGCGTCTGGGTCGAGAAGAGCATGTACGGCCGCAAGTACATGGGCATCGAGCGCAGCACCTTCCTCGTCGATGCGACCGGCGTCATCCGGCGGGTCTGGCGGAAGGTCTCGATCACCGGCCATGTCGACGAGGTCCGCGAGGCCGCCGCGGCGCTAGTGTCCTGACTTTAACGGATGGCTCCTTTAGCTTCCCAACCGTCATGCCCGGGCTCGTCCCGGGCATCCACGTCGTGCAACGGCCAAGCGGCCCGACGTGGATGGCCGGAACAAGTCCGGCCATGACGACAAAGAGGCAACAACCGTCGGAGTCACAACACTAGGATGAGCGGCAGCCTCGGCGCCGGTGCGGTCGCGATCCTCACGACCGCCGACGCTGCGGCCAAGGCGACGATGTCGCGGACGCTCGCTGCCGCGTGGCGCGCCGGCACGCTCGCCGACGGGACGCCTGCGACACCGCCCGAACGGCCAGCCCGGCCGCCACGGCCGGAGCTGCGCCCACCGCGCGAGATGCCGCGCCGGCGCGGCGCCGCCGGGCGCGTGGCGCTGCTGCATGCGCTCGCCCATATCGAGCTCAACGCCATCGATCTCGCCTGGGATCTGATCGCGCGGTTCCCGGCGCCGGGGCCCGGCTTCCACGACGACTGGGTCCGCGTCGCCGACGAGGAGGCGACGCATTTCACGCTGCTGGCGGAGCGCCTCGCCGCGCACGGCGCCGCCTATGGCGACCTGCCCGCCCATGACGGGCTGTGGCAGGCGGCCGAGGCGACCGCCGGCGACCTCGCCGCAAGACTTGCGGTCGTGCCGCTGGTGCTGGAGGCCCGCGGCCTCGACGTGACGCCCGCGTTGATCGAGCGCTTCGCCGCCGCCGGCGACGGCGAGACCGCCGCCGTGCTGCGGATCGTCTACCGCGACGAGATCGGCCATGTCGCGGTCGGCCGGCGCTGGTTCGAGGCTGTCTGCGCCGGTTGCGGCCGCGAGCCCGTGGCGACGTGGCAATCGCTCGTCCGCCGCCACTACCGCGGCGCGCTGAAGCCGCCCTTCAATGCCGAGGCGCGGGATGCCGCCGGACTGACACCGGCGTTCTACGCGCCACTGGCAGGGGCGTAAGCGTGTCGCGCTGGCACATAGCTTGCTAACCGTGCTGCGGCACGTTCGGGCTCACGCCGGGGTCCTCGCATCCCCTGGCGAGCAGAGCGCCGACCGCGCCGAGTGTCCGGACCACTGTGACTCCATCGGGCCGGATTTCTTCGACTCCGCCGGGATCGATCAGGATCAGCGTCCCGATCCCGGCGGCTGAAGCCGCCTGGATATCGCGCTCGCGGTCGCCGATCGCCCAGCTCGCGGCTGGATCGAGGCCGAGATCGTGGATTGCCTCCAGGATCATGCCCGGCGCCGGCTTGCGCTGGTTCGACTCGCGGCGATGGCAGCCGATGCCTTCGGTCGGATGATCGGGACAGCAATAGACCGCGTCGATGACGACGCCGCGTTCGCGGAAGCGCGCGCGCATCCAGTCGGTCAGGCGCTCGAAATCCGCCTCCGTGAAGAGGCCGCGGCCGATGCCCGACTGGTTGGTGGCGATGACCAGCCGGAAGCCGCGTGCCTGAAATTCGTGCAGCAGCTCGAAGATGCCGTCGACGAAGACGCAATCCTCGATGCGGTGGAGATACCCGATATCGAGGTTGATCACGCCGTCGCGATCGAGGATCAGTCCCTTACCGCCCGCCATGAAGCCTTCCGTCCGCTGCTTCCGGCGGGTCTATAGGCGCGGGAGCGGCGGCGCAATCGGTCCTGCGGCGAGGCGCTGCCAGATTCCGGCATAGTCGATCGGGAACCCCTCCTCATCGACATCGATCGCCGCCTCGAAGCCGCTGGCGACGCTGCGGTAGCGGTACCGCGCCGCGCCGAGGCGCTCGTAATCCTGCTCCGCCGCGACCACCTCGAGGCCGGGGAACAGCACCCAGGCGGCCCGGATCCGCGCCGACCCGCCCGGCGGCAGGCCGAGCCGATTGATCGGCAAGGCATTTGTGCTCGGGCTGACGCCCAGATCGACGTCGCTGCAGCCGTCGAGATCCGGCGCCGCCGTCCCGTTGCGTCGCCACGTGCCGGCGAGATCGTGGTCGAGCCGCAGCGTCGCCAGCGTTCCGGCATGGGTCTGGGTGATCTCGACCGAACGGGTCCGCCACGCCGCGTCGCAGGCGATGCGGTACTCGACCCGCAGCGGCATTCCCGCCTCGGCGATCAGCACCGTGCCGGCCAGCTCGGGACCGTCGGTGCCTAGCCCGATCCGTAGATGCTCGAAGCTCAGCCCGTCCAACGTCCGGCGCCACAGAATCTCGCGCGCTGCCGTCATCGTCGACCCTCCTCCGTGCTTCGTTCGTCATGGCCGGGCTCGTCCCGGCCATCCACGTCGGGCCGATGCGCCGCTGCCCGACGTGGATGCCCGGCACAAGGCCGGGCATGACGACGGAAGAGTGCACGGGTAGCCGATCCCGCCGGCAGCCGCTTGGCGGAACTTGCGGTTCTGCCATGTCCGCATTGACGCAGCCCGCCGCCGCCCCCTATCGTCCCGAGTGATGGTTCCCTTCGGGGATGAAAAGGGAACGCGGTCCCGGGCGACGAGCCCCAAGCCGCGGCTGCCCCCGCAACTGTAAGCGGTGCGCCCCCACCACGAAGCCACTGGAAGCGTTAGCGCTTCTGGGAAGGCGGTGGGGGAGATGAGCCCGCGAGCCAGGAGACCTGCCATCGCCTCGTGGTCACACGCGAGCAGGCCGGACGGGGTGTTTCGGTCGGAGTCGTCGAGCTTCCCGCCCCCACGGCGGATGCCGCCGATTCGGCCCGCGGTGACGTGCCACGTTCGCCGCAGGTGTGACTCATGCTCCTTCCGCCCCGCACCGTCCTCCGGTGCCTTCCGGCCGCCTCGACGCTCCTGATCGGCGTCTCCGCGATCGCCGATCCGCTGCCGATCGACACCATCGTCATCACCGCCAACCGCGTGCCGACACCGGCCGATCTCTCCGGCAGCAGCATCTCCGTTCTGACCGGCGACGACCTGGCGGCCCAGCAATTCGTCACGGTCGACGACGCGCTGCGGCAGCTGCCGGCCGTCGAGGTGACCGAGACCGGCGGCCCGGGCGGCACCACCGCCGTCATGCTGCGCGGCCTCGACGCCGAGCACACCAAGGTGCTGATCGACGGGATGGACGTCGCCGACCCGTCCTCGTCCGCGCCCTATTTCGATTTCGCCGACCTGCTGACCGCCGGCATCGACCGCATCGAGGTGGTGCGCGGGCCGCAGAGCACGCTCTACGGCTCCGACGCGATGGGCGGCATCATCAACATCGTGACGCGCAGCGGCCGCGAGGGCCAGGGTGAGGATTTGATGGCCGAAGCCGGCAGCTACGGCACCGTCGACGGCTCGGCCTCGGTGCGCGGCCTGGCCGGTCCGGTCGACTACGCGATCGGGATCGCGGGCGAGCACACCGACGGCATCGTCGCCGCGGATGCCAGGAACGGCAACCACCAGCTCGACCCCTACGACAACCTCACCGCCACGCTGAAGCTGGGGCTGCCGATCGGCGATTCGGTCGATCTCGGGACGGTATTCCGCTACACGGATTCGACGCTCGCCTACCCCGGGTTTTCCTTCGTCACCGCCCTCCCGGCCGACGCGCCCGGCCAGTTCCAGACCAGCCACGCCGCCTATGGCCGGGTCCAGGCGACGTTCAAGCTCTTCGACGGGCAGGTCGAGGACGTGGTCGGAGTCAGCGTCACCGACATCGTCCGTGACTATCTGCTGTACGATGTGCTGCAGGATTATTTCCATGGCCGCACCAACCAGGAGGACGACCAGCTGACCTGGAAGGCCCTGCCCTGGCTCACGGCCGTCGCCGGCGGCCAGAGCAAGGAGGAGGATTACGACGACAGCACCGGCCTCACCGCCACCCAGCGGACGGATGCCGGCTATGTCGAGTTCGACGCGACGCCGGCCGAGCGCCTGGCGCTGACCGCCGGCGTGCGCGGCGACCAGGTCGAGGGCGGTGCGGGCGACGTGACCTACCGGTTCACCGGCTCGTGGCAGCCCGACACGGCCTGGCCGCGGCTCCATGCCAGCGAGGGCACCGGGTTCAAGATCCCGAGCCTCTACCAGCTCTTCGCCAATTCGCCGTTCGTGCTGGGCGATCCCAACCTGAAGCCGGAAACCAGCCTGGGCTGGGATGCCGGGCTCGAGCAGGCGCTGCCCGTGGCCGGCCTGACCGCGGATGCGACCTGGTTCTACAATGACATCCACAATCTGATCGACGGGTTCACCGACCAGAACTTCGTCTTCCACTACGCCAATGTCGGGCACGCGCGGACCTACGGCGTGGAGACCAGCCTGACCGCGCATCCGCTGCCGGTGCTCGACCTCAGGGCGAGCTACACGTGGCTGCGCACCGACGACCTGACCAATGGCGGCGAGCTCATCCGCCGGCCCCACCACACCCTGTCCGGCACGGCCACCTGGCGGCCGGCGGAGGGCGTCGAGACCTTCGCCACCGTCACCTGGATCGGCGCCCGCAACGACGACGATTTCCAGTTCGGCGCCCCGCCGATCGTGCGGCTTGCGCCCTACACGCTGGTCAGCTTCGGCGGTTCCTGGCAGGCGACGGACACCCTCTCGGTCTTCGCGCGCATGACCAACGCGCTGGACCGGCGCTACGAGGAGGTGCTCGGCTACGGCACGCCCGGCCGGGCCGCCTATGCCGGGATCAAGGCGAGCTTTTGACGAGCGTGATGCGGCGACACCCCCACCCCGGCCCTCCCCCGCTCTTGCGGGAGAGGGAGAAACGAGCCCTCTCCCGCTTGCGGGGGAGGGTTGGGTGGGGGTGCCTCGGCCTGCTCCTCTGCCTCCTCGCCGGCTCCGCCGCTGCCGCACCGCACCGCGTGGCCTCGCTCAATCTCTGTACCGACGAGCTGCTGGTGGCGCTGGCCGACCGCGGCGACATCGTCTCTCTGTCGCCGCTGGCCCATGACCCCGATCTCTCGACCGTCGCGGATGTCGCCGCCACGCTGCCGGACAACAACAAGAGCACCGAGGAGATCGTGCGCGAGGGCACCGATCTTGTCCTGACGGAGGCCGATCCCACCGACGTGACTGCGGCGCTGTTGCAGCGCCTGGGCGTGCGAGTGGAGATGGTCGATGTCGTCGACCGCCTCGCCGCGGTGGCCCCGACGGTGCGCCGCATCGCCGCCTGGCTCGGCCGCGAGGAGCGCGGCGAGGCGCTGATCGCGAAGATGACCGCGACGCTCAAAGCCATCCCGGTCCCGCAGGAGCGCCCGCGCGCGATCTTCTACGAGCCCGCCGGCTGGTCGGACGGGCCCGGCACGATGAAGGACGACGTGCTGACCGCAGCGGGATTCGTCGATCAGGCCAGCGCGCTGGGCATCATCGGCTACCGCCAGCTGCCGCTTGAAACGGTCGTGGCCAATCCGCCGGACATTCTCATCACCGAGACCTATCGGCCCGAGGACGTGTCGCTGGCCGAACGCTGGGCCGACCATCCCGCGCTGCGAGCCGTGAAGCGGCGCATCGCGCTGCCGACGCGGTTCCTGCTCTGCGGCACGCCGGCTGTCGCCGACGCGGTGGCGATGCTCGCGGCCGCGCAATCCCCGAACGTCGCCGCGAAATGAGAGCCGATCGCGCCATGCCCAGCTTCGCCATCGCGCCCGTCGACCGGTCTCTGGCGGCCGCCCTGCAGGCCAAGATCGACGGCAAGACCAAGCCGCCGGGCGCGCTCGGCCGGCTGGAGCGGCTGGCCATGCAGATCGGCCTCATCCAGGGCACGCTGTCGCCGCGCCTTACCGCGCCGCACGTGCTGCTCTTCGCGGGCGATCACGGCGCGGTCGCGGAAGGGATCAGCGCCTATCCGCAGGATGTCACCTGGCAGATGGTGCTCAACTTTCTGAACGGCGGCGCCGCGATCAACGTCTTCGCCCGCCAGAACGGGCTGGCGGTCAAGATCGTCGATGCCGGCGTCGCGCATGAGTTCGATCCGCATCCGGCGCTGGTGCCGGGCAAGATCGCGCCCGGCACGCGCAATTACCTCCGCGAGCCGGCGATGACGGAAGAGCAGCGCGACCGCGCCCTCGCCGCCGGCGCGGCGCTGGTCGACGAATGCGCGGCGGCAGGCACGAACGTCATCGCCTGCGGCGAGATGGGAATCGGCAACACCGCTTCGGCCTCGCTCCTGGTAAATAGGGTGCTCGGGCTCGAGCTCACGGATTGCGTCGGCCGCGGGACCGGGCTCGACGACCGCGGCCTGGAGCGCAAGCTCGCCGTGCTCCAGCGCGCCTCGTCCCGGCGGCCGGAACCGCTGGCGCCGCTCGAGGTGCTGGCCGAGTTCGGCGGGTTCGAGATCGCCATGATGACCGGCGCCTTCCTGGGTGCGGCGCAGGCGCGGATGGTCGTGCTGGTTGACGGGTTCATCGCGACCGCCGCCTTCGCCGTGGCCGCCGCGCTTCATCCGGACGTCCGCGATTACGCCGTGTTCGCGCATGTCTCGGCCGAG
>DATGFU010000495.1:0-1575 GCA_035308865.1 Allostellaceae bacterium
CTTCAAGGTTCACGCCGGGCCCGGCACGACGATGGCGAACAGCGGCCAAGGCTCCGACACGTTCATCGGCGGTTCCGGCACAGCCTATTTCCAGGACGCGGGGCATGGCGGCGTCACCTTCGCCTTCGACGCCGGCACCGATGGAGAGACGATCATCCAAGGCTTCGATGCCAGCCCGGACGTCCCGGATCATGTGGTGCTGAATGGCTTCGCTGCCGTGACCCAGGCCGATGTCACGGTGGTCGGCGGCAGCTCCTATCTCGACCTCGGCGGTACCCGGCTCGTGTTCGTCGGAGTGGTCGTCACTGTCACGCACGGGACCATCACGTGATGCTCGATCGCTTCCCGACCGCCATCAGGTGGGTCCTGTACTGCACCGAGCTGCGGTCATGAAGACGGGTCTGCCACGGCCAGCCGGCATCTTCGCCGAGGATTTCCAGGCCCGGCACGGATTGAGGATGCGCACCTTCGGTCAGCAGCGCCCGCAGGAACCCTTCTGCCGCCCCGCGATGATCTGCGCGCTGGGAATGGCCGCCGATCCAGGAACCGACGGGCGTCGCGCGGGTGGACCAATCATAGGGCGTCGCCAGCAGCAGCCTGCCGCGCGGGCGCAGCACCTGGCCGAGCCCGGCCAGCAGACGCTGCGGCTCGGGCACGCAGTCGAGCAGATTGAGCGCGACCACGCGGTCGATCGTGCCGGCGGCGAAGGGCAGCGCGAGGGCGTCGCAAGCCCAGAAGTCGACGCGCCCGGCCCCCGCGAATGCCACCGGGAAGCGGCGGCGGTCGAATACGACGCCGATCCGGCGTCGCGGATAGGAGACCTGGCCGGCCGCAGCGTTGCGGGCAAGGCGCAGCACCGCGAGATCAAGATCGATGCCGAGCACGGCCGCGTCCGGATGGCGCTCGGCCAGCGTCAGCGTCGTTCGGCCCGCGGCGCAGCCGAGATCGAGGATCCGTCGGGCCTCGCCGCCCGGCGCCAGCGTCTCGAGCCGGTCGAGGCAGCGCCGCGCCGCGCCGGGGACCGGTCCGTCCGGCGGCGGCTCCTCCGGGTCGAGGTCGGCGTAGGCGTCCCAGCCATAGGTCGACTGGATCTGGCGCACCGTATCGAGCCAGCTGCCGGGCCCAAGCGCATCGCCGACCAGGCTCTCGATCAGGGGATCGAGATCGTCGCGCAGGAGCAGCCCCGCGCCCTGCTCGTTCAGCAGTCGCTGCAGCTCGGGCACGATCAGCGGGATGCCGTCGATGATCGGGTATTCGCGCCAGCAGGCCGGATCGGGGCAATGCAGGATGCCGGCGACCACCTCGTCGCCGCGCTCCTCGGCGACCGCCGCCAGGACCAGCGCGCCGGCCGCGCGGCCGCTGCGGGCACAGATCGGGCAGACCGGGCGGAACAGCTCGAAATGGCCGCGCCGCATGGTGCGGCGGCTCAGCCGCCGATCATCACCGTCGGACAGCAGGGCGGCATGATCTGGCCGGTCGGGCTCGGGATCGGTGCGACGCAGCTGGCGTGCTGGGTCATGTCGCCGAGGCGGGCCGCCGGCACGCCGCCGATCGTCACCGTCGCGGACCCCTTGG
>DATGFU010000496.1:0-3959 GCA_035308865.1 Allostellaceae bacterium
CACCACGCCGGCGCGGATCGCGCTCGCCTGGGTGCAAGGGCGGCCCGGCGTCGCCTCGACCATTCTCGGCGCGCGGACCATGGCGCAGCTGGAGGACAATCTCGCCGCGCTCGACCTCGTCCTCGACCCGGCTGATGTGGCGGCGCTCGACGAGGCGACAAGGCCGAAGCTCGATTTCCCGGCTGCGTTCCTGCCGCAGACCTGGGCCCAGACCTATGGCGGGATGATCGTCAACGGCCGCAGCTTCGGCAGCCCGCCCCGGTGAGCCGCCCATGACCTACGAGTTCATCCGGGTCGCGGCGCAGGACCACGTCACCACGATCACGCTGAACCGGCCGGAGGTGCTGAACGCCGTCAAGCCGGAAATGCATGCCGAGCTGCAACAGGCCTTCGACGATTTCGCCGCCGCCGAGGACCAGTACATCGCCGTCGTGACCGGCGCGGGGGAGCGGGCCTTCTGCGCCGGCAGCGACCTCAAGGCGGCGGCCGCCCGCGGCATTCCCGCCACCGCCTATCCCAGGAACGGCTATGCCGGGCTGATCGAGCGCTACGACCTCACCAAGCCGCTGATCGCCGCGGTCAACGGCGTGGCGCTCGGCGGCGGGTTCGAGATCGCGCTCGCCTGCGACATCATCATCGCCGCCGAGACGGCCCGGTTCGGCCTGCCCGAGCCGCTGGTCGGCGCGGTCGCCTTGGGTGGCGGGCTGCACCGCCTCGCGCGCCAGATCGGCCTCAAGCCGGCGATGGGGCTGATCCTCAGCAGCGAGCCGGTCTCCGCTGCCGAGGGGCTCAGGCTCGGCTTCGTCAACGAGGTCGTGCCGCCGGCCGAACTCGACGACGCCGTCGCGCGGTGGTGCCGCAACATTCTCCGCGGTGCGCCGCTCGCGATCCGCGCGTCCAAGGAGGCGGTGATGCGCGGCCTCGGCGAGCCCTCGCTCGAGGCAGCGATGCGCCGCCAGCCGACCTATCCCGGCTTCGCCCTCTGGCGCAACGCCGAGGACACGCTCGAAGGCCCCCGCGCTTTCGCCGAGAAGCGCAAGCCGCGATGGCAGGGGCGGTAGGTGACATCCGCCATGCGTGAGGCATTCCGCGCCCGCCGCCACTTACCTCCCTCTCCGCCCTCGGGGGCGGAGAGGGTCAGGGTGAGGTGGGGGATTTCCGGGCTCGGCACGACCCACCTCACCCTCCCGCTGCGCGGGCCCCTCCCTCTCCGCCCTGAAGGGCAGGAGAGGGGATTGCTTATGGAGGCGGCATGACGCTCAGCATCATCATTACCGGCACGAGCAGCGGCCTCGGCACGGCGGCGGCGCGGACGTTGGCCCAGGCCGGGCATACGGTCTTTGCGGCGATGCGCGGCGTCGCCGGCAAGAACGCGGAGGCGGCGCGCGAGCTGAAGGCGGCCGGCTGCCGGCCGATCGAGATCGACGTCACCAGCGACGCATCGGTCGCCGCCGGCGTGGCCGCGGCGCACGAAACCGCCGGCCGCATCGACGTGCTGGTCAACTGCGCCGGGATCATGTGGCTGGGCGTCACCGAGGCGTTCAGCCACGAGCAGTTCGACACGGTGATGCAGACCAACCTCTACGGCCCGTTCCGCATGATCAAGGCGGTGCTGCCGCAGATGCGGGCGCAGGGCAGCGGCCTCGTCGTCTCGATCACCTCGATCGCCGGGCGGCTGCTGACGCCGGGTGCGGGGATCTACGCCGCCAGCAAGTTCGCGCTGGAGGCGCTGGCGGAATCGCTCCGCTACGAGACCTCGCTGATGGGCATCGACTCGGTGATCGTCGAGCCCGGCCCCTTCCGCACCAATCTCAAGGCCAACGGCGTGCCGCCCGCGGACACCGCGACCGCCGCCGCCTATGGCGAGCTGCGCGCGCTGGAGCAGACGATCCCGCCGCGCATGGCCGCCTATCTCCAGCAGAATCCGGGCCAGTCGACCGATCCGCAGGCCTTCGCCGACTGCATTCGCGACCTCATCGCGATGCCGGCCGGCACGCGGCCGCTGCGCACGACGGTCGGCTACGACCTCGGGACCAAGGCGATCAACGAAGCGGTGGCGCCGCACCAATCGGCCTATCTGGGCGTGATGGGGCTCGCCTCGCTGGAGCAGACACACAACACGACGGCGGGAGGAGACGGGCGATGAATCGATACGGATATTCCGAGGAGCACGAGCAATACCGGCGCAGCGTCCGCGCCTTTCTCGACAAGGAGCTGGAGCCGAACCTCGCGCAGTTCGAGGCGCAGGGCGGCGTCACCAAGGAGTTCTGGCGCAAGGCCGGCAAGGCGGGGCTGCTCGGCGCCTGCATCCCCGAGGAATATGGCGGGGCCGGCGGCGACATCGTCTTCGCCGTCATCCTGTCGGAGGAGCTGGGCCGCACCGTCGCCGGCGCCTCCACCGGCTCGACGCTGATGGCCGATGTCGCGACCTACCTGCTGCTCGGCTACGGCACGGAGGAGCAGAAGCGCAAATATTTCCCCGGAATCCTCTCCGGCGAGATCCCGCAGGCCATGCCGCTGACCGAGCCGGACGCCGGGAGCGACGCCACCGCCATCAAGACGACCGCCATCCGCGACGGCGACCACTACGTCATCAACGGGCAGAAATACTTCATCTCGAACGGCACCACGGCCGAGCTGCTCTACGTCGTCGCCAAGACCGACCCGACCAAGCGCGGCCGCGGCATGAGCGTCATCCTGGTCGATGCCGGCACGCCGGGCGTCAGCCGCGCCAAGATCAAGATGATGGGCTGGCGCTCGGGCGATACCGGCTCCTTCAACTTCGACAATGTCCGGGTGCCGGTCACCAACATCCTCGGCCAGGAAGGCCAGGCGATGGAAATCCTGATGAGCACCTTCCTGGAGGACCGGCTGCAGATCGCCGGGCGCTGCCTGGGGGCGGCGCAGCTGGCGCTCGACCTCACCCTCGACTACGTGCGCGAGCGCAAGGTGTTCGGCCAGCGCGTCATCGACTTCCAGAACTCGCAATTCGCGCTCGCCGAGGCGAAGACCGAAATCGCGATCGGCCGCTCCTTCCTCGACCAATGCATCATGGCCAACCGCGACGGCAGCTTCACCTTCGAGGACGGGGCGATGCTGAAGCTCTTCATGTCCGAGATGGAAGGCCGCGTCGTCGACAAATGCCTCCAGCTCTTCGGCGGCGCCGGGCTGATGGACGAGACGCCGATCTCGCGACTCTACACCGCCGCGCGCATCCAGCGGGTCTATGCCGGGACGTCGGAGCTGCAGAAAGTGGCGATCGCGAAGGGGATGATCTGAGGCGACCTCCCCCTCCCCCTGACCCCCTCCCGCGAGGGGAGGGGGAACGCAGCGGCGAGAGGTCACCCCCTCCCCTTGCGGGAGGGGGTCAGGGGGAGGGGTGCCCGCCCCTCAATCCTTCACCGGCAAATGCCGCAGCGCCTCGGTCATGCTCTGCCGCCCCTCTTCGAAGCGGAGCCGCGCCTCGGGCACCTCCTGTCCCACCGGAAACGCATCGAGCAGCGCTGCCGACAGGCCGGCGACCTCGTCCCGGAACTCCCCGTGGGTGAGAATGTAGGGCTGGTTCTCGCGAATCCCCCGGACCACCGCGGCGCCGACCTCCAGCGGGTCCATGGCGCCTTCGAGGCTGTTGAACAGCACGGTCGGGTCGCCCTCGCGCGCCAGCCCCGTGCCGCCTTCGTCCGGCCCCTGCATGATCCGCGACCGGGTCAGGCCGGGGCAGAGGCAGGACACGCCGATCCCCTCCGGCGCCAGCGACAGCCGCAATGACTCGGTAAGCCCGCGCACCGCGAACTTGGCCGTCGTGTAGGCGCCGCCCTCGCCCGGCAGCGGCACGATCCCGGCCATCGAGGAGGTGTTGACGATGTGCCCGCCCTCGCCATGCGCGCGGATCAGCGGCACGAACACCTTCACCCCGTTGACGACGCCGCCGAAATTGACGCCGAGCGCGCGGTCCCAGG
>DATGFU010000497.1:0-7737 GCA_035308865.1 Allostellaceae bacterium
CATTTCGTCGGCGCGCTCGCCGGCAAGGAGGCGGTCGTGGTCGGCCGCTCGGCGCTGGTCGGCAAGCCGATCGCGGCCCTTCTCTTGCGCGAGCACGCGACCGTCACCATCGCGCATTCGCGCACGGCGGATCTCCCCGCCGCCTGCCGCCGCGCGGACATCCTCGTGGCCGCCGTGGGCAAGCCCGAGCTTGTCCGCGGCGACTGGATCAAGCCCGGCGCCACGGTCATCGATGTCGGCATCAACCGCGTGACCGGCACCGACGGCGAGGACCGGCTGGTCGGCGACGTCGCCTTCGACGAGGCGGTCGAGGTCGCCGGGGCCATCACGCCGGTGCCCGGCGGCGTCGGCCCGATGACGATCGCCTGCCTGATGCGGAACACGCTGACGGCCGCCTGCCGGATCGCGGGGGTGGACGAGCCGGACGTATAGTCGCGGCGGATCTAACCCTCTCCCGCTTGCGGGAGAGGGTTGGGTGGGGGTATCGCAACAGCCGCGATGCAGCCGGAATCAGAACCTTCGACCATCGCGCCGGATCGGATCGTCTCCGAGCGGCGTGCCGAGGCGGTGGCACCCCCACCCCAGCCCTTCCCCGCTTCGCGGGAGTGGGGGCCTCGATATCGCCGTCGATATCCCGCAGCCGGGCTCCTCTTCACGTGGCTGGTCCTGGCCGCGCCGGCGCTCGCCGCCGATCGCGGGCTTACCTACCCGCCGGCGTCGCGCGGCGATGTCGTCGACGACTATCACGGCACGCGCGTCGCCGATCCCTATCGCTGGATGGAGGACATCGACTCGCCACAGACGCGCGCTTGGGTCGAGGCCGAGGCGAAGCTCGGCCAATCCTATCTCGCGGCGCTGCCGGAGCGCGGGCGGGTCGAGGCGACGCTGCGCCGTCTGTGGAACTACGAGCGCTGGTCGCCGCCCGAGAAGCACGGGCACCGCTGGTTCTTCGCCCATAATGATGGGCTGCAGAACCAGTCCGTGCTGTTCGTCGCCGACG
The DNA here is from genome assembly GCA_035308865.1 of Allostellaceae bacterium. Taxonomy (GTDB): domain Bacteria; phylum Pseudomonadota; class Alphaproteobacteria; order ATCC43930; family CGMCC-115725; genus DATGFU01. Next base: position 1,001 of record DATGFU010000497.1, read on the forward strand.
ACCCGGCAGCAAAGCCGAGCGTCCTGCTCGATCCCAACACGCTGTCAGCGGACGGCACGGTGGCGGTCCGCGAGACTGCGATCAGCGACGACGGCCGCTATCTCGCCTACGCGCTCTCGGAGGCGGGGTCCGACTGGCAGACCTGGCACGTGCGCGACCTCGATGCCGGAAGCGACCTGCCCGACACGATCACCTGGTCGAAATTCGGCAGCGCCAGCTGGCGCAAGGACGATACCGGCTTCTACTACGCCGCCTACGATCCGCCGAAGCCGGGTGAGGCGCTGAAGGCGGCGAGCCAGTACCAGAAGCTGCTCTTCCACCGCCTGGGCACCAGTCAGTCGGAGGATCGCGTGGTCTACGCGCGGCGGGAGGCGCCGGACTGGTATGTCGGCGGCCAGGTCACCGACGACGGCCACTATCTGGTGATCACCGCCAATCTCGGCACGGATGTCCGCAACACGCTGCTCGTCCAGGATCTCACCAAGCCCGATGCGCCGATCGTGCCGGTCATCCCGGAGCCGGTGGCGAGCGCGGCCTTCATCGGCAATATCGGCACGACGCTCTACGTGCAGACCGATCAGTCGGCGCCGCTGTCGCGGATCGTCGCGATCGATCTCTTCCATCCCGATCCCGCCGCATGGCACACGGTCGTGCCGGAAGGCGCGGACACGCTCCAGGCAACCTCGCTGGTGGGCGGGCAGCTGATCGCGCAGTATCTGCAAGACGCCCACAGTGCGGTACGCCGCTTCGGCACCGACGGGAAGCCGCTGGGCGAGGTGCCGCTGCCGGGACTGGGCAGCAGCCACGGCTTCGCCGGCGAAATCAAGGACACGGAGACCTATTTCAGCTTCGGCAGCTATACGACGCCGCCCTCGGTCTATCGGCTCGACCTGAAGTCCGGCGCCGCCGCGCTGTGGCACGCGCCGTCCCTCGCCGGCTTCGCTTCGGCCGAATTCGAGACGCGGCAGGTCTTCACCAAGAGCAAGGACGGCACGCGCGTGCCGATCTTCGTGACCGCCCGCAAGGGGACGAAGCTCGACGGCTCAAATCCGACGATCCTCTACGGCTATGGCGGGTTCAACATCCCGATCGAGCCGGATTTCTCGCCGGCCATCGCGACATGGCTCGAGCTCGGCGGCGTCTATGCCGTGGCGACGCTGCGCGGCGGCGGCGAGTACGGCCGGGCTTGGCATGAGGCCGGCATGAAGACGCACAAGCAGAACGTGTTCGACGACTTCATTGCGGCGGCCGAGTACCTGATCGACCAGCGCTGGACCGACCGCCGTCACCTCGCGATCTACGGACGGTCGAATGGCGGACTGCTGATCGGCGCAGTCGAGGAGCAGCGGCCCGATCTCTTCGCCGCGGCCGTGCCGCAGGTCGGCGTGATGGACATGCTGCGCTTTCGCGACTTCACGGCCGGCAAGGGCTGGGAATCGGATTACGGATCGGTCGACGACCCGGACATGCTCAATTCCATCCTGGCCTACTCGCCCTACGAGAACGTGCGGGCAGGCGTCGATTACCCGCCGACGCTGGTGGTCACCGGCGATCACGACGACCGCGTCTATCCCGCGCACAGCTTCAAGTTCGCGGCAGCGATGCAGCACGCCGACCCGCACGGCAACCCGATCGTGCTGCGCGTCGACCTGCGCGCCGGCCACGGCTCCGGCAAGCCGACCGCCAAACAGATCGAGGAGGTGGCGGATATCTACGCCTTCATGCTGAACGCGATGGCGTCGCCGCACGGGGGCGGGGCGGAAGGCAAGTCGGCGCCGTAGCACGTCGCGGCTCCCTCCCCAGCGAAGCGGGGGAGGGCCGGGGTGGGGGTGCCTCCCAGGGCACGCCGCCCAGGCCTACGACTCTCGCATCACCGCGGCTGCGGCGAGACCCCCACCCAACCCTCCCCCGCAAGCGGGAGAGGGCTCATGACCGCCGCGCTACCCCGCCTTCCGCTCCACCATCAGCTTCTTGATCTCGCCGATCGCCTGGGCGGGGTTGAGGCTCTTGGGGCAGGTCCGGGCGCAGTTCATGATGGTGTGGCAGCGGTAGAGCCGGAACGGATCCTCGAGATCGTCGAGCCGGTCGCCGGTCTTGTCGTCGCGCGTGTCGACGATCCAGCGGTAGGCTTGCAGCAGCACCGCCGGGCCCAGGTACTTCTCGCCGTTCCACCAGTAGCTGGGGCAGCTGGTCTGGCAGCAAAAGCAGAGGATGCACTCCCAGCTGCCTTCGAGCCGGTCGCGCTCGGCGATCGATTGCGGCCGCTCGCGGTCGGGGGGCGGCGGCTCCTCGGTCTGCAGCCACGGCTTGATCGAGGCGTATTGCGCGTAGACATGGGTCAGGTCGGGCACCAGATCCTTGACCACCGGCATGTGCGGCAGCGGATAGATCTTCACCTCACCCTGCACCTCGTCGATCGGCTTCAGGCAGGCCAGCGTGTTGGTGCCGTCGATGTTCATGGCGCAGGAGCCGCAGATGCCCTCGCGGCAGGAGCGGCGGAAGGTGACGGTGGAATCGACCTCGTTCTTGATCTTGATGAGGGCGTCCAGGACCATCGGCCCGCATTTGTCGAGATCGATCTCGTAGGTATCGAGCCGCGGGTTCTGCCCGTCATCCGGGTTCCAGCGGTAGATCTTGAAGTTCCGGCCGCGCGCGGGCGGCTCCTTGGCGCGGTGGACCGTGCCCTCCTTGACCCGGGAATTGGCCGGCAGAGCCAGTTCGACCATGCGTGTTCCTCAATAGACCCGCGGCTTGGGCGGGATGGTCTCGATCTCGTCGCTGAGCGGCTTCAGATGGACCGGACGGTAGGTGAGCCGTGCCGATGCGCCGTCGAGCCAGGCGACGGTGTGCTTCAGCCAGTTCGCGTCGTCGCGGTTCGGATGGTCCTCGTGGGCGTGGGCGCCGCGGCTTTCGTGGCGGGCCTCGGCGCCGTGCAGGATGACGACGGCCTGGCCCAGGAGATTGTCGAGCTCCAGCGCCTCGACGAGGTCGGAATTCCAGATCATCGACCGGTCGGTGACGGAGAGATCCGCCATTCTTCCGGCAATGGCGTGAATCTTCTCCACCCCCTCCTTCAGCACCTCGCTGTTGCGGAAGACGGCGCAATTGTTCTGCATCAGCCGCTGCATGTCGAGCCGGATGGCGGCGACGCGATCCCCGCCCTTGGCGTGCCGGATCCGGTCGAAGCGGGCAATCGCCGCGTCGCCGGCATCGGCGGGCAGCGGCTTGTGCGGCGATCCCGGCTTGATCAGATCGGCCGCGCGCCGCGCCGCCGAGCGGCCGAACACCACGATGTCGAGCAGCGAGTTGGTGCCGAGCCGGTTGGCGCCGTGCACCGAGACCGAGGCGCCCTCGCCGATCGCCATCAGCCCCGGCACGACCGCGTCGGGATCCTGCTCGGTCGGGCGGATCGCCTCGCCGTGATGGTTCGTCGGCACGCCGCCCATATTGTAGTGGACGGTGGGCAGCACCGGGATCGGCTGCTTGGTGACGTCGACATCGGCGAAGACCTTCGCTGTCTCGCTGATGCCGGGCAGGCGCTGGTGCAGCACGTCGGCGCCGAGATGCTCCAGGTGGAGCATGATGTGGTCCTTGTGCTCGCCGCAGCCGCGGCCTTCGCGGATCTCGACCGTCATGGCGCGGCTGACCACGTCGCGCGAGGCCAGGTCCTTGGCGGTGGGCGCATAGCGCTCCATGAAACGCTCGCCGGCGGAATTGGTCAGATAGCCGCCCTCGCCGCGGGCGCCCTCGGTGATCAGGCAGCCGGCGCTGTAGATGCCGGTCGGGTGGAACTGCACGAACTCCATGTCCTGCAGCGGCAGGCCGGCGCGCAGCACCATGCCGTTGCCGTCGCCGGTGCAGGTATGGGCCGAGGTGGCGGAGAAATAGACCCGGCCGCAGCCCCCGGTCGCCAGCACCACCATATGCGCGCGGAACCGGTGCAGCGTGCCTTCCTGGAGATCCCAGGCCACGACGCCGCGGCAGGCGCCGTCCCCGTCCATGATCAGGTCCAGCGCGAAATACTCGACGAAAAACTCCGCCTTGTGCTTCAGGCATTGCTGGTAGAGCGTGTGGATGATGGCGTGGCCGGTGCGGTCGGCGGCGGCGCAGGCGCGCTTGACCGGGCTCTTGCCGAAATCCCGCATGTGGCCGCCGAAGGGCCGCTGATAGATCCGCCCGTCGGGCGTGCGCGAGAACGGCACGCCGAAATGCTCGAGCTCGATCACCGCCGAGGGCGCCTCGCGGCACATGAACTCGATCGCGTCCTGGTCGCCCAGCCAGTCCGACCCCTTGACGGTGTCGTACATGTGCCAGCGCCAGTTATCCTCCTCCATGTTGCCGAGCGAGGCGCCGATCCCGCCCTGCGCCGCCACGGTATGGCTGCGCGTCGGGAACACCTTGGTGATGCAGGCGGTCTCGAGTCCCGCGGCGGTCATGCCGAGCGTAGCGCGCAGACCGGCCCCGCCGGCTCCCACCACCACCACGTCATAGGTGTGATCGATGAACCTGTAGGCTTCGACCATTCCGGTTCAGCCCTCGAGCGCGATGCGCAGCACGGCGAAGGCGCCGGCCAGCGCCGCCGCGGCGCAGCCGAGCCGCACCGCGGCCAGCGCCGCGAGCTTCACCAGCTCGTGATGGACGTAATCCTCGATCACCTCGCGGAGGCCGAGGGCGATGTGGCGGAAGGTGGCGGCCAATGTCAGCAGCAGCAGGATCGCCGGCACCGGCGCCCGCACCCAGTCGACGAACCCGGCATAGCCGGCGCCGGCATGCGCCACGATCTCGACCACCCACCACAGCGCCAGAGGGACCAGCGCCAGAGAGAGGAGGCGCATCTGCCACCAGTCGCGGGCGCCCTCGCGGGCCGAGCCGAGGCCGCGCACCCGGGCGAGCGGCGTCCGCATCCCGCTGTCCATCAGTGCCGCCACACGATCAGGACCGCGATCCAGGTGACCGCGGTGAGCGTCACCGTCGCGATCAGCACCGCCACGCCGGAACGGTAAGTGGTGGGCAGATCGAAGCCGTAGCCGGCATCCCAGGCCAGGTGCCGGATGCCGTTCGCCAGGTGGAAATAGAAGGCGGCGGACCATGCGACCAGCAGCGCGAGGCCGAGCCACGAGCCGATCATGTGCTGGAAACCGTCGAAGGCCAGGGGGCCGGCGGCGGCGGCGAGAAGCTGCCAGACGAAGACGAGGGCGCCGAGGCTGAGAGCCACGCCCGAGATGCGATGGCTGATCGAGAGGACCGAGGTGAGCTGGGGCCGGTAGACCTGAAGATGCGGCGATAACGGCCGACTCGGATGGGGCATGGAGCAGCCTCGAACTGGGCCGACGGCGCTTCGCCTCCAAACGCGGACGCCGTCACGGCTCCCCTGACATAGCGGCGGGGTCCGGGCGAGTCAACGCAAGGGGGCCGCCGGTCGGCGCGCAGAATTCGCAGATCGGCTAAGCCTTTACGGCGCTTGCCGCGAGTTCGGGCCGGCGCGTTGACACGGTCCCGCCCGCTCTCTACAAACGGGGCCACAAACGCCGTGTGAATACCCACTCATCGGTGGAGGGGTGGCCGAGTGGCTGAAGGCGGCGGTTTGCTAAACCGTTATAGGGTCTAAAGCCCTATCGTGGGTTCGAATCCCATCCCCTCCGCCACCTCCCTGTTTCACGTCGTTGCAGCCTAGCCCACAGTGGCGCAGGAAACCGCAGAAAACTTCGACTCTCCTGTTCACGCGGTTTCACGACATCTCATATAATCCCGCCATCTGTGGGGGAAGGAAGTGGGGAACGGTGTTGGCCTTCCCCCCACCGACCTCGCGGGACGGGAGGCAAGACAATGGCACGGACCGGAAAGCTGTCGGCGATCGAGGTGGCTAAAGCGAAGGGGCCGGCGGTGCTGCACGACGGCGGCGGTCTCTATCTCCGCGTCGCGGCGACGCCCGAGAGGTTCGCGAACGACGACAAGCCGCCGTCCGGCGCGAAGGCGTGGGTGTTCCGCTTTCAGATCGGCGGCAAGCGCCGCGACATGGGGCTGGGCTCCTACCCGGACGTGTCGCTCGGCGCGGCACGCGATAAGGCAGCAGCGCTGAGACGCCAGTGCCAGGATGGCATCGACCCGCTCGTCGCGCGGGAGGCGGCGCGCCAGGCCGAGCGACTCGAAGCGGCCAAGGGCCGGACCTTCCGCGAGTGCGCCGAGGAGTTCGTTGCGCGCAACAGGGCTGGTTGGCGGAACGCCAAGCACCGGCAGCAGTGGACCAACACGCTCGCGACCTACGCTTATCCGGTCATCGGCGACCTATCAGTCCAAGCGGTCGACGTGGGGCTAGTGGTCCAAGTGCTTGAGCCGATCTGGGAGACGAGGCCGGAGACGGCGAGCCGCGTGCGCGGTCGGATCGAGGCGGTGCTCGACGCGGCGACGGTCCGCGGGTTCAGGCAGGGACCGAACCCCGCGCAGTGGAAGGGCACGCTCTCGCACATCCTGCCGGCGCGCGCGAGGGTGCGGAAGGTCGAGCATCACGCCGCGCTGCCGTTCGACGCATTGCCGGCGTTCATGAAGGCGCTGCGGGAGCGCGAGGGCATGGCGGCGCGCGCGCTCGAGTTCACGATCCTCACTGCGGCGCGGACGGGCGAGACGCTCGGTGCGCGTTGGCGTGAGATCGACCTCGGCGCAAAGACGTGGTCGGTGCCGGCCGACCGCATGAAGGCGGGCAAAGAGCACCGCGTCCCGCTGTCCGAGGCCGCGCTTGG
>DATGFU010000498.1:0-2019 GCA_035308865.1 Allostellaceae bacterium
CCGCCTTCAGCACCATCAGCCGCATCGCCTCGATCTCGATGCGGGCGCGCGAGACCACTTCCAGGTTCTTGCCGAGCTGGATGATCGGCTTGCCGAACGCGGTGCGGGTCGAGGCGCGCTTGACCATCAGGTCCAGCGCCCTCTCGGCCTGGCCGATCGAGCGCATGCAGTGGTGGATGCGGCCGGGGCCGAGCCGCACCTGGCTGATCTCGAAACCGCGCCCTTCGCCGAGCAGGATGTTCTCCTTCGGCACCCGCACGTTGTCGAGCTTCAGGTGCATGTGGCCGTGCGGCGCGTCGTCATGGCCGAACACGGTCATCGGACCCAGGATGGTCAGGCCCGGCGTCGGGATCGGCACCAAGATCTGCGACTGACGGAACTGGGTCGGCGCGTCCGGGCTGGTCTGCACCATCAGGATCATGATCTTGCAGCGCGGGTCGCCGGCGCCGGAGATGTAGTACTTTTCGCCGTTGATCACCCACTCGTCGCCGACCAGTTCGGCGCGGCAGGCGATGTTCTTGGCGTCCGACGAGGCCAGGTGCGGCTCGGTCATGCCGAAGGCCGAGCGGATCTCGCCGTTCAGCAGCGGCTTCAGCCACTTTTCCTTCTGCTCCGGCGTGCCGACCTTCTCCAGCACTTCCATGTTGCCGGTGTCGGGGGCCGAGCAGTTCAGCGATTCTGACGCCAGCGGCTGCTTGCCGAGCTCGGCGGCGATGTAGGCGTAGTCGAGGTTGGTGAGGCCGCGGCCGATCTCGGAAGTCGGCAGGAAGAAATTCCACAGGCCCGAGGCCTTGGCCTTGTCCTTCGCGGTCTGCAGCAGCTCCAGCTGCCCCGGCGCCCAGCTCCAGCGCTCGGCGCGGCCTTCGCCCAGGCGGTGGAACTCCTCGGCGATCGGCGCGACATTCTCGGCGATATGCTTTTTCACCGCGTCGAACAGCGGCCGCGCCTCTTTCGACATGCCGAGATTGTTGAGCTCGGCCTCCAGGTCGAGGTCGCTGATCGAAGCGTCCTTGGTCATCACGTTCATCGGGATCGGCCTTTTTTCAGGAGGGAACGGGCTGGACGAACAGTTACGCCCTCCAGCGCACCTGTCCAATTCAAATTCATGTTTCAAACGATTGTTTAAATCCGATCGACTGTCGGCGCAAGGCGGTGCGGGGCGTCCTCGGGCGAGCAAAGGAGATAACGTGATGAGCGCAAAGGTTCGGGACATCCTCGAGGCGTCGGTGACGGAAGGCCACGCGCCCGGCATGGTCGCACTGGTCGGCAGGGGCGACGCGGCCGAGGTCGAGGCGGTGGGTCAGCTGGCGTTCGAAGCGGGCGCGCCGATGCGGCCGGACGCCATCTTCCGCATCGCCTCGATGACCAAACCGATCACCGCGGTCGCGACGCTCATGCTGATCGAAGACGGCGCGCTGGCGCTGGACGAGCCGGTCGACCGGCTGTTGCCGGAGCTGGCCAATCGCCGCGTGCTGCGCCGCGTCGAAGGGCCGATCGACGAGACGGTACCCGCGATCCGGCCGATCACGCTGGCGGACCTGCTGACCTTTCGGATGGGTCTCGGCATCCTGTTCGGCGGCCCGGAGCAGTATCCGATCCTGCGTCCCATCGCCGAGCGCGACCTGGCCGGCTTCGGCCCGCCCAACCCGGAGCACGACTACGGCCCGGACGAATACATGCGCCGCCTCGGCGAGCTGCCGCTGATGGCCCAGCCGGGCGAGCGCTGGCTCTACACCGCGCCGTCGAACGTGCTGGGCGTCCTGGTCGCGCGCGCTTCGGGCCAGTCGTTCCCGGATTTCTTGCGGGCGCGCATCTTCGAACCGTTGGGCATGCCGGACACCTCCTTCTTCGCCCCGCCGGCGAAGCTCGATCGCCTGACCACGGCCTATTTGCCCACGCCGAGCGGCCTGCAGCGCGCGAGCGCCGACTACACGGTGCCGCCTCGGTTCCCGGAAGGGGACGCCGGCCTGGTGTCGACCGCGAGCGACGTCTTCGCCTTCTCGCGCTTCATGCTGCGCC